>PMNP01000309.1 GCA_003161755.1 Ignavibacteriota bacterium
ACGGTGATTCGAGTACCAATTCGTCGTGCACCTGAAGAAGCAGACGTCCACCGTTATTCGATCGGAGGAGATCGGCGTCGATATGAATCATGGCGACTTTGATCATATCCGCGGCTGTTCCCTGGATTGGCATATTGATCGCGGCCCGCTCGGCATTCGCACGGATCGTTTGATTCCGGCTGGTGATTTCGGGGAAGTAGCGGCGTCNNGGCATATCCCTTGTCGCGCGCACTCTTGATCGTCTCATGGATATACTCTTTGACTCCGGGGAATCTCTGGAAATACCGGTCAATGATCTCCCGCGCCTCTGATTGCGGAATTCCTAGCCGGGAGCCAAGCCCAAACGGTCCGATGCCATACATGATCCCGAAGTTTACCTCTTTGGCCTTCCGCCGCATGTCGCGTGTAATGTCCTTCTGATCAACGCCGAACACCTTCGCCGCCGTTGAAGCGTGAATATCCTCCCCATTCGTGAATGCCTCAACCAATCCCGCATCGTTGGAAATATGGGCCATGATGCGGAGTTCGATTTGCGAGTAGTCGGCCGAGACAAGCGTCATGCCCGCAGCCGGCACAAACGCCTTACGAATTGCCCTGCCAGCTTCCGTGCGGATGGGGATATTCTGAAGATTGGGATCGCTTGATGAAAGTCTCCCCGTCGCCGCCACCGTTTGGTTGAACGAAGTATGGATCCGTCCCGTTATCGGATTGAGAAGGGAGGGAAGAGCATCGACGTAAGTCGACTTGAGTTTGCTCAGCTGGCGGAACTCAAGAAGCTTTTCAATGATGGGGTGCTGTCCCCTGAGTGATTCCAGTACGCTGACGTCGGTGGAAAATCCGGTTTTGGTTTTTCGCTGAGCGGGGAGGTTCAGCCTGTTGAAAAGGATCTCCCCAAGTTGTTGTGTGGAGTTGATGTTAAACGTTCCGCCGGCGTCACGATGGATATCGATGATGAGCCCCTGCATTTGCCGTTCCATCTCTTTTGCCATGCCGGCCAAATGGTCGATATCAAGCGAGATTCCCGTCAACTGCATCCTTGCCAGCACTGCAATCAGCGGGAACTCGATATCGTCGCAAAGCTTCATCAACCCAAGTCGTTCGAGTTCCGGCATCTGGTGCTCGTAGAGCCGCATGGTAAGGTCGGCGTCTTCCGATGAGTATTCCGCAAGACGCTCCAAGGGGACTTCGGTAATGCGCTTTTGCGTCTTTCCTTTTCCCGTAAGGTCTTCGTACGAGATCATCCTGTAGTTAAACGCACCGAGCGCAAGAGCGTCCAGGTTGTGTTGTCCATCCGCACGAACGATATAGCTTCCCACCATTGTGTCGAAGAGAATTCCCTGCATTGCAATACCATGGCGCTGAAGCACCATGAAATCATACTTGATGTTCTGACCGATCTTTCCAATGTGCGGGTCTTCGAGGATTGGCCTCAAGAGCGGGAGGACTACCTTCCAATCCAACGCTTCCTTGAGATGCCCCAGGGGGACAGCGTCGGGCGAAAGTTCTCCGCCGAACAGGTCAGACGATTTTTCGCCGCTGAAGACCTCAGCGCATACCGGGATGTAGTAGGCTTCCCGTTCCCTGCCGCAGAATGAGAGCCCGACCAGGTGGGCTTGCGTGGCATCTTTGGAGGTCGTCTCAGTGTCGATCACCAGTTTGCTGAACGTGCGGAGATGGGCACAGAAGTCTTTCAACTCCTTCATCGTCGCTATTGTGTGGTACGTGTGCCTATCGGTTGTGCAATCAGTGGCCGACGAGTGCACCTCAATCACAGGCTCGACGACCGGGATATCCTCGGCGGGAATCTCTGCCGGCGCGCTGGGTCCGTCCGCGGAGGCTTTTTCGGCATCAAGCTTCGCGACAAACGATTTGAACTCCAGTTCGGTAAAGAGCTCCTTAAGTTTTGCAACGTCGCGGGGTTTTGAGCGAAGCTGGTGAAAATCAATCGGGACTGGTGCATTTGTGTCGATTGTGACGAGCTTCCGGGAGAGCAATGCCAGTTCCTTGTGTGTCTGCAATTTCTCCCGCACCCCCTTCTGGGGGATTTCGTCGATGTGCAAATACAGTTCATCCATATTCCCATACTTCTGTATGAGAGGGATGGCAGTTTTCTCGCCGATCCCCGGCACGCCGGGAACGTTGTCGGATTTGTCGCCGATCAATCCGAGGACATCGATCACCTGTTCCGGCAGGACGCCGAATTTTTCGCGCACGCCGGCTTCCTCGACGATCTCGATATCGCTGCCGGATTTTCCCGGCTTGTACATTTTGATAAGTGGGGAAATGAGCTGCATGAAATCCTTGTCGCCGGTGACAAGGTATGAAAGCACCTTCTCCTTTTCCGCTCGCCGAGCGAGTGTTCCGATGACATCGTCAGCCTCGAAACCCGGAAGTTCGATGATCGGTGTATTGAAGGCCTGGACCACTTCCTTCAGACCCTTCAATGACGCGGCCAGGTCTTCCGGCATCTTCTGGCGGGTGGCTTTGTATTCGGGAAAAAGTTTATGGCGAAAGGTTGGCTGGGGCGTGTCGAAGACTACCGCAATGTGGTCGGGATGTTCGTCCAGGATCTTCATGAGTGAGAGGACGAACCCGTAAATAGCGCTTGTATTGACTCCTTTGCTGTTAATCAGCGGACGGGCGATCATGGAAAAATACGCCCTGTAGGCCAACGCCATGCCATCGAGGAGATAGAGACGTTCTTGCATGAGCTGCTTTCCGGTCAGAAGATTCGATCGACAACTTACAGAAAGGGGGGAGGAATTGCAATGAAGCGCGGGCCGAAGCTCGGTCAATTGTAAGGCCGGAGGATAAACACACGGTGGTTATGTCCAGCGGCGCATACTCCTTGCGAAATCGGTCCTGCGATTCTGTCCAAGTCGAAAAACTTCTCCTGTTGAGGTGAATATCTTAACGTAGAGTCACTTCTCATGTGATTGCTTTTGAATGTTCCCGCTGGATTCCCACTTCTTGAACAGCGCCAGCAGGCTGTGATGGTATGGAGCCTGCGACACCACCTTCGTTTTGATGCTCAACTCGTGAGTCCCTTCCGGCCAGAACACCACAGGCATCCACGTGCGGCCGAACTCTCCGTTGCTTTCAACGAGTTCCTCAGATGACATCGGACTCCCCACAAAATACATGAGCGGACCCTGGTTCTTGTACTGAAAAAGCCGCAGTGCTGCCAGACTGTCAAATGACAACGTCACTTCGCCGCAGAGCTTCCCGTCATCCTCATACAAACGCTTGTGGACATTGTGAAAGCCCGGGTTATCCTTTTCGAAGTGCGTACCCAGAAGGTAGAGATCGATCAATTGTCGGAAATCCTCCGCCGACGCATTGGTGGTGTCGTCGCTCTCCGACCGGATGTCTGAAAACACAATGCGTGCCTCCCCGGAACCGCCGTCTTTCAGCGAGATATGGTATTCCTTCGTCTCTACGGTCAGACAGCCGGGGACCAATGCAAGGATGGCGAGTACGAAAGAAGCGACCGTTAATCGCGGGACGGAAGTACGGAAACGGAGTTTTGCAGAGGCGTGGAAGTGTTGATGAGGGGAGTTCATTGCTTGTCAGACTCCATTTGGCTACATTGACGGCACCACCTACCATGAAGATCTACACCAGGACAGGCGACAAGGGTGAAACCGGGTTGTTCGGCGGGCAACGCGTCCCGAAAGATGCGTTGCGCGTTGACGCGTATGGCACTCTTGATGAACTGAATTCCGTCTTGGGATTGGTTCTCGCCGATCATAACGATCCCGAAATCGAATTGGTTCTCAAACCGGTGCAACACAGGCTGTTTGACATTGGTGCTGCGCTTGCTACGCCGCAACATTCCGCCGTCCGCCCATCGCTCCCTCAAGTGCTGCCTGCCGACGTTGAAGCCCTTGAGCAACACATTGACCGGATAGATTCTCGCCTAAAACCTGTTCACGAGTTCATCCTGCCGGGAGGATCACGAACCGGTGCGCTCCTTCACTTCGCCCGAGCAGTGTGCCGCAGGGCTGAGCGACTGACCGTCAGACTCAGCCACGAAGAGAAGATTGGCGAGACGATCATCCCATACCTCAATCGATTATCTGACCTTCTCTTCGTCCTGGCTCGTTATGCAAATCAGGTCGCCAAGGTGACGGAGCCTCCGTGGAATTCCACCGGTTCAGGAACCCACGCCTGATGTGCCACTCTCGAATAGCCCGTCTCATGGTTCGACAACGTCACGCGTTGTTTCTCCTTGGCCTGATGCTCTCCTTCTCGCACGCAATTGCCGCCGACACGCAGTTCAACACGGACAGCGCCATGGCCAATCTGCGCACCATCGTTGAAGACATTGGTCCGAGACCGATGGGATCGCCGGCCGAACACAGGGCGCTGGAATATGCCCTAGAACGTCTGCATGCATCGGGATGTCAGGACACATTTCTCATGCCTTTTACGCAAGCCGGGCCTTACAACACACAGAGCGGCGTTGCTGTCGGGATCGCGAAAGGGCGGACCGGCCGCATTATCCTCATCGGCGGCCACATGGACAGCGCGGGTCCAGACGTTCCAGGCGCAAACGATGATGGATCGGGATCTGCTTGTGTTCTTGAAGTTGCCCGCGTACTAGCCGCCAGGCCGCATGAGGCCACGCTGGTGTTCTGTCTCTGGGGCGGCGAAGAAATGGGGCTTTGTGGTTCCCAGT
>PMNP01000034.1 GCA_003161755.1 Ignavibacteriota bacterium
TCCTGCTTGGCATCGGCAGCATTATTCTGGTTCTTGCAGTCATCAACTATGCCAATCTCACGGCTGCGCAACAGCACAAACGGTGCAAAGAGATTGGCGTCAAGAAATCACTTGGCGCCGGCAGGGGAGATATTCTCGGTCAGTTTCTCGTTGAGTCCGTGGTGATTACATTCCTTTCCTTTCTCATCGCGATTGGCCTGTTGATCGAATGTATCCCCCTGTACCGATCGATATTCTATGATACCTTTCAGATCCACCAACTCTTTAGCTATTGGTATGTCATCATTCCGGCGGTGTGCCTTATTGGATTGGCCTCAGGAGCCGGCACCGCATTGTACTTCTCATCCCTCCGCACCGTCAGTGCTCTGAAGGGAGAGTCATTTGTTCGAAGAGGCCGGTTTGCCTGGCGCAATGGGTTGACGGTCTTCCAATTCATTATCTCCATTGCATTGGTGGTGTGCATCATCGTGATGCAAACGCAGATCCGGTACATGAAGCACAGCTATCCGGGGTTTGATCGTGAGCAGCTTCTCAGGGTGGATGTGCCGCAACTCCAGCTGACGGACAAGAACAATGTGTATCGATTTGTGGATCAGGTACGTCACTACCCCGGAATAGCAGCTGTGTCAGTGACCAATGGCGTGCCCGGCATTGTCAACATGCACATGGGTGCAAATATGCCGGGAAAGAGCATGTCCCTCCCCATCATTCATGCGGATTCTGCGTTTCTCCCGACGTTCGGTATTCATATTGTCCGGGGCCGGAGCCCGATGCCAGGTGATTACGGCGCCACCTGTTTGATCAACGAATCCGCGTATCAATACTTTGAATGGACCGACCTGCAGGACAAACGATATGACAACGGAAGACCGGGTGGATTTCAGGTCGTCGGCGTCGTGAATGATTTCCATTACAGTTCACTCCGAGACGCCATCGGACCCATGTGTATCTTGTTCCCCGATGAAGTATATCCGACACACCTCAGCATCAGGATGGGAGCCGGACGGATTGGTGAAACCATGCACTTCATTGAACAGACTTGGAGAGAGGTCCTCCCGCAATATCCGCTCCAATATGAGTTTTACGATTCATGGCTTGAGGCGATGTACAGGAACGACGAAAAGATCGGCACTGCGATCGGCTTGTTTGGAGCATTGGCGATTGTGATATCCTGCCTGGGCATCCTCGGCATGGCGATTGTGTCGACGCAGAGACGCACGAAGGAAATCGGAATCCGTAAAGTGGTGGGAGCCTCGGTAGCGAATATCCTTGTCATGCTCACACGAAATCTCGCGCTGTGGGTACTTACCGCAAACGTGCTCGCCTGGCCAATAGCGTACTATGCCATGACCGTATGGTTGCAGAACTTTGCCTACCGGATTGAAATTCAATGGTGGATGTTCGTCGCGGCGGGCGGGTTGGCATTGCTGATCGCCCTGCTGACCGTCGGGATGCAGGCGATCAAGGCGGCAATGGCAAATCCTGTGGATGCGCTGCGGTATGAATGAGCTCGGCATACGGCGCGATGCGTGCGGGTATGATCGTGATCAGAATAGATGCAATTGGGCAGTATCAGTGCTTGACATCACCATGATGATCATACGCACGGTTTCTCGTGTTCCCTGCACCTTGAGGTGAGTGATGCTCAAAGGCTACCTGAAAATCGCCGTCCGCAATATCCTTCGGGACAAGGTTCTTTCTGCCATTACTATTGTAGGACTTGCCCTTGCACTCGCCGGATGTTTTGCAATTACGCTGTTCATCCGGGGTGAGTACGCTGTGAACAACGTATTTCGGAACGGCGACAGAATCTGCCGCGTCAACAGCGTTTGGCGAGAGCCGTCGATGGGCCTGCCGATCACAACGCTTGCCCCTGTCGGGCCGGTAATGGCAAGGGAGTACCCCGAGGTCGACTGCCAGACAAGGCTTTATCTCATCTCGGCAATTCTCCATGTGGGCTCGACAAATCTCCGGTGCTCCGCCATGATTGTCGATTCCACTGCCCTCAGTGTTTCCGATATCCCGCTGCGCAGGGGCGATCCCCGCACGGCGCTTTCTTCCCCGCGGTCCGTGGTCATATCTGAACAGCTTGCAGAGGGCCTTTTCGGCACGACAGATGTCCTGGGAAAGGTGATCCGGTTTGATACCTGGGATGGCGCGCGGGCTGACTACGTTGTAACGGCTGTACGAAAAGATCTTCCGTTTAACTCTGTGACCAATTTTGGCAACGAGTCTTATGACGTAATCATGCCGTTCAATGCGCAGGGAGATTTTGTTTCCCTTGCGGCGATGGATTCATGGGAAAGCAAGTACATGGTGACGTATGTGAGGCTGAAACCGCAGACATCGGTCAGCGACTTTCAGGCAAAGCTGGCAACGTTTATCACTTCGTACGCGCCCCCAGCTCTTCAAGGTGCTCTTCGTATCGAGCTCGAGCCGCTCAACAATCTCTACCTCGATGAGGACAACGGCCAAGCAAGGCGATCTGCACAAACTCTCGCGTGGTTGGGGGTTGCGATTCTCTCTATCGCCGTCGTCAATTCCGTAAACCTTGCTACTGCTCGTTCACTCGTCCGGGGAAGGG
>PMNP01000054.1 GCA_003161755.1 Ignavibacteriota bacterium
AAAAACACTCAAGTTAATCCCCATGAAAACTGTCTTGACTTTGGGGGAGCATTACACCATACACACACAATGTGCCTACCGTTCAGACACAAACTGACGGAATAAGTCTTCAGACCTTCCCCCTTTATGCATATCTGCAAAGGAATGATCCCTACGTCACTTCGGAAAACGAAGGGTATGCTGGCAATGTCTCAGACTTTGTGACCAACTCGATGCTTGCAACGTCGCCCAACTATCTCTTGTCAAGGGGCTACACGCAGATCAACTTAAATGCTACGAGTTACTTTATTCCTGGGGATGCATATAGGTCATTGATGAGGAGCGACTTGTCCTCCATCGCCATTGTCAACAATACACATTGGACAAATTCTGGACACGGGGTGTACTACATTACTGCAGGCGTCAAGGATGGGTATAACAATAGCCAATATCCTATTCATCTTCTCTGGCGTACTCGTTCCGATCTCAGTCAAATCTGGCCTGATGCAAGCCTTCCTCTCCCTGGAAATCCTCAAGGTATCACTTATGACTTTATGACTTGGGCACTTAACTGGGGGCATGGCGATTCGTACATGCCACATGTAGCGGAATATCCAGAGTGGGAAATGTTTCAAAGTGGACGATATATCGACGATCAGAATATAAGAAGAGTGTGGGATATGAGGTCTGATCTTCAAATCATCTACACGGACGCTCACTATTATCATTCGGGATCTGGCCCAGCAACCATGATGGAGTGGGCAAAGCAGTATGGATTCATCGAGTGCCCCGCATTTCTCACGAATTATGATAACTGGCCGTATATTGGATCACCCTCGAGTCGCGCTGTAACGATCACAGGACCAACGCAGATATCTCACTCTGGAACGTACCAATGGACTTGTGCGCAGCCGCCGGGTAGCGACTCGTACATTTATACGTGGTATAAGATCTCGGCCGGCAATACAATTACTCTCCTCGGTGAGGGACAAACCCGAAGCCTTTCCATAAGTTCGCTCTCGGGATTCACCTTGAAAGTCTCTGTCAAGAAAGGCTCAAATAGTCTTGTCTATTCTGGCTCAATAGCCATTAATGGGGTTCAGCTGCCGCGAGGGTCAGAGGAGGACAAGAGGCCTGATGAAGAGGTCTCACAATATGTTCTTGAAGGCAATTACCCTAACCCGTTCAATCCGTCGACCCAAATGCGGTTTGGACTGCCGGAAGCAGCCCATGTGTCGCTTGTGCTGTACGACATCCTAGGCCGCGAAGTCGCCACTCTGGCAAACGGGATGATGGAGGCAGGCTACCACAGTGCTATATGGAATGCTCAGAATGCAGCAAGCGGGATGTACTTCGCTAGGCTTGTTGTGATCGATGCACTCGGCAAGCAGGGCTACGCGAAAACGACCAAGTTGATGTTGATGAAGTAGTTTGCTGGGAGAATCATTGAAGGATTCGGGGGAGCCTGGCGAAAGCCGGGCTCCCATGTTTATTGAATCTCGACCGCCGCATTTGCGGCCATGCTCGTCGGGCGCGGGGCCTTCCTGAAGGCGAGGGGGCTGCTGACGTTCAAGATTCCAAAGGTGTGATGGTCTCCTCTAGCAGTCGATCTCTTCGGGTGCGGTCCTGCAGTCGCTGTGGAGTTCTGGAAAGAGTGGAGCGTGGTGGGGAAGTGGAATGCACTGCCGATCGGGGACGGTGGGAGGCTGTCGGTAGGAGTGGCCTACAGGTTCTGATTGTCCAAACGAGTGATATATAGTCCGAAATTATTCAGTTCCGATGCATAGATTTTAGCATAATCCTCACCACCAATCCGCGTCATTCTCTCCGATCTATGCCCCTCCTCAAATAGCAACGCCCACGGCCTGACCCACCGGGGGCGTTTTTGGCATGCAAAGAGTCGGTCAAAGTGACTTATCGTTTCCAAATAGTAGCAGAACGTTTCATACAACAGCCGGATCGTCTCGCTATTCGGCTGTTTCGTTTCAGGGTAACGTCGTCTTCACAAATCTAGAGAATTCTGAAAGTGCTGAGGAATTTTACTAGGTGTTGGGCCTGCACAATGAACACCGTGCGAATGTCATCTGAGTTCTGGTCTTCAATACTGGCCTTTTTCTCTCCAAAGAAGCCGTGAATTGTGAGGGGTTTTGACAATCTTGCCCATTTGATTTCTCGCATTTCTGGATTGTGAGTGACCTTCCCGTCTTCAATTCCGATATTTTGATATGGCAATTTCCATGTCAAGAGGCGTGCCGTGGTCACAATGACAGGGACATAATATGCAGGGTTCATTTCCCCGTTGGAAGCCATAATCTGACCTTCCTGATCCGCGAGCGCTTCCGAACTCAATACGGCTGTACTTGCAACTGTCTCTAGGAGCCCCTTCGATTTAGGCTCGATAATGCAGACACTGGAATCGAAGGCAGCCATCCTGCAGTCCTTCCATGCGTATTGAATGAGAGGAGTTAGCTGGTTAGTCACGCGGCATGAGAGGCATCGAAGACGGGCATTGTATGGAGAGACGACCAAAGGAACCTGAAAGAGAAGAGACGTTCCCAGTTGTCTCTTGCATTCGATGATGAGTCTCATGCGGTCGCAAGTTGCAACGAGATCGATGTATCCGGAATCTCCTGTTTGGGGATGGCGCCACGGTTGTTCCTCGATTGTCGCGGTCCAACCTTGGCCAAACTCGCGAGAAAGACTGGTTATCTCATACTGAATCTTGGCCTGAAGGGGAAAGCCGGATGTGTCCAACACTGATCGGTAGTGTCCAATCTCAGCATCCGGAAGAAGGGGAGAGTCGTCCATTGATCCCTCAAATGAGAAATGAGATGGTTGAACTGCTTGCGACTTGCATCGTAGGCTCCGCGGTCGTTCTTCATTGGGACGGAGATCTTAAGTCCCTTCTTAAGCCACTTGTAGAAGTTGATCGCGTGAGGTTTTATGTCGTTCAGGAGGGCCGAACGCGGACTGAAGGCTATTGACACAGCAAGCCCGCCACAC
>PMNP01000405.1 GCA_003161755.1 Ignavibacteriota bacterium
GCCTTGTCATCCTGTCCGATGTGCCGGGCAGACGCTATTGGGCTGTAGGGATTGTTCTGCTGGCGGCTCTCACCGATCGCTACGATGGCATTCTCGCCAGGAAATACGGTCAGGTATCGCGTTGGGGCATGATTCTCGATCCTCTTGCCGACAAATTGTGCGTTGCAGCGGTGGCAATTGTGTTCCTGGTCCTCAAAATGATTCCCGCATGGTTCGTTGCTGCTCTCCTGGTTCGTGACCTGCTCATTTTCTTCGGAGGTCTCACCATACAGCGCGTGAGAGGACTTGTACTTCCTTCCAACACTGCCGGCAAATGGGCGGTGGGATTCATCGCTGCTACCTTTCTTCTGATCCTCATTGATGTTCCTGCTCCCTTGATCTCCTTTGCACTTTTTGCCAGCTCACTCATGCTCGTGGTGTCTCTCGTTTTGTACGTGGTTCGGTTTTCGCAAGTGATGGGTTATCTGAAGGGGAATCATGGGCGTCCTTGATCGCTTCAACATCAACAAGCTGAAGGAGGGTCTGAGCAAGACCCGGGATGCCATCGTTGCGCGCGTGACGAAACTGGTGACAGCGAGAGGCACAATCGACGAAGTGTCGCTCGAACAGCTGGAGGAAATTCTCATCGGGGCGGACGTGGGGACAGGCGCAACGTCGGAGATCATTGCCGCGTTGCGAAAACGGGTGGGTGAGCAACGGTACTCCACTCCAGCGGAACTGATCGGCCTTCTCAAAGAGGTCTTGCAGGGCGAAATTGTTCCTGTTGCGGCATCGGCGGAGATCCCGGCTGCTGTGACGAGTGGACCGTATGTCATTATGGTCGTTGGCGTTAACGGAGCCGGCAAGACAACCACTATTGGGAAGCTGGCGCACCAGTATGTCAGCGAGGGCAAGTCGGTGGTCATTGGCGCAGCGGACACGTTTCGTGCCGCGGCAAATGAGCAGCTCGAAATATGGGCCCAACGCTCCGGCGCCAAGCTGATCCGGCAACAGCAAGGCTCCGATCCTGCAGCCGTGGCGTTCGATGCTGTCCACTCCGCCATCGCGCAAAAAGCCGATGTTGTCATCATTGACACGGCAGGACGATTGCACACGAAGGTGAACTTGATNNGTGATCGAAAAGGTAATCCCGGGTTCCCCCCACGAGGTGCTCCTGGTGATCGATGCGTCGACCGGCCAGAATGGCTTGCAGCAGGCAAAACAATTCGGCGCAGCCGTGGGGATTACCGGCTTGGTGCTGACAAAGCTCGATGGCACCTCAAAAGGTGGGGTTGTCCTTGCGATCGTCAGAGAAATGAACATCCCCATCCGGTTCATCGGCGTGGGAGAAGGTTTGGGGGATCTCCAGCCATTCGACAAAACCGCTTTTGTTGATGCACTTTTCGATCTAAATGAGGCCGGGCAGTGACCATCGGGACAATGACAGCGGGGCATCAAGGAAAAATCCAGGTGTTGCCGGAGCACCTGGCGAACAAGATAGCGGCAGGGGGNNGAGGTGGTCCAACGGCCGGAATCTGCGGTGAAAGAGCTTCTGGAGAATTCGCTTGATGCGGGTTCAACGCGCATCACGGTCACGCTGAAAGATGGGGGTACGTCGTTCATCTCGGTGGCTGATAATGGTTCTGGAATGGACCAGGATGATGCGGTGGCGTCATTTCTTCGCCATGCGACAAGCAAGATCGCGAGCTACGAAGATCTTGAGGCGGTGCGGACTTTCGGCTTTCGCGGCGAGGNNACACTGAAAACCCGCCGGCCCGTTGATGATGCCGCCGTGATGGTCAGGATCGACGGTGGTGGTCAAGCACGGGTGACCCGTGAGGCACGGGAACCGGGAACTACGATTACCGTGCAGAATCTTTTTTTCAATGTCCCCGCACGCAAGAAGTTTCTCAAGAGCAACTCCACCGAGTTCCGCCATGCCTATGAAGCGGTCCATAGAGTGGCAATCAGCCATCCGGAACTCGACCTCCGGTTCGTCCACAACGACGAAGTGGTCTTTCATGTGAAACCCGCATCACTCGAACAACGCCTCGTCGACATCTTCGGGGAACGGATGTTTGAGTCCCTGATTTTNNATCGGCAAGCCCTCGTTCGGGCAAAAATCCCGCACGCAGCAGTTTCTTTTTCTCAATGGACGGTACATCCTCCATAGGAACATCAGTCATGCCGTGTATAGCAGTTATGAGCATCTTCTGCTCAAGGGGACGTTCCCTTTCTTCCTTCTCTTCATCCAAATTGATCCGCAACGCGTTGACGTCAATGTCCATCCATCAAAGATGGAAGCGAAGTTCGACGACGAGCACGCTGTCTACAGGATGGTGGGCGCTCTCGTGCGAAAGGGGCTTTCCGGTTCACAGGCTTTTCCCGCGTTGAGCCTCGGGACGAACGAGATCCCTGCGGATACCGATCTCCGATTCACGTCGCGACAACACCAGNNATACCGATCTGGTCCGCCCCGAATATCGATCGAACAACAGGTGAGATTTTCCCCGAATCCTCTCCTGGAGGGCAGGCGATAATCTCCTATCTGGCAGGTCACCCGCCGGAAGGCGATGCACATCAATTCGGGACAGTCTTGCCGCACGATGCCGACCGTCCGGAATCTGCCGCGCATGGATTGATCTGGCAACTGCACAACAAATACATCCTTTGTCAGATCAAGAGTGGTCCTATGCTCGTGGACCAACACGTGGCCCATGAGCGTGTACTGTACGAACGGACAAAGGATCGTTTTGTCTCGGGACTGCAGGCCGCGCAACAACTTCTGTTTCCGTACACGGTTCACCTGACCGCTGCCGACTATGCCCTGCTGGAAGAGCTGCTTCCTCACTTCCAGAGGATTGGTTTCGACATGAAATTGTTCGGCAAGAATACGGTGGTCATCGAAGGTGTTCCGCCCGACGTAAAAACCGGCGCTGAGGAGAAGATCCTCCAGGAAGTCCTTACTCTCTACAAGGAATACCAGGTCAAGGGAAAGTCCGATGTTGCAGATAATTTGGCGAAATCGTATTCCTGTCGGTCGGCCGTAAAAGCGGGCGATCCGTTGTCAGAACCGGAAATGCGGCTGCTCATTGACCAACTATTTGCGACTTCCATGCCGNNTCTTTCGCATAGAGAATCATGGAAAGGGGGAGCAATGGAGGAGCATGCCGTGCAGCCTGCTGTGGAAGCCGCCAGACGCCGTACCCACTTTACGACAGTAAGCGGAGAGCAGATTCAATTGCTCTACACGCCCGAGCACATCGCCGGATGCAATTATCTCAGCGAGGTAGGCTTACCCGGAAAGTATCCCTATACGCGCGGAATCCACGAAACGATGTACCGCGGGAAACTGTGGACCATGCGCCAGTTTGCAGGGTTCGGGACTCCTGAGGACACCAATGCGCGATTCCATTACTTGCTCGAACAGGGAGAAACCGGGCTTTCCGTTGCGTTCGACCTTCCCACGTTGATGGGGCGCGATTGCGACGATCCGTTGTCCGACGGGGAAGTGGGAATCTGCGGCGTGTCCGTCAGTTCTCTGGCCGACGTGAAGGCGCTGTTTGCGGGGATTGCCTTGAAGGACGTTTCAACGTCCATGACCATCAACGCGCCCAGTGCGATGATGCTCGCGCTGTATATTGCTGCGGCGACATCCCAGGGAGCGTCGCTGAGTCAACTCCGCGGCACCATTCAAGCGGATATCCTTAAGGAATTTATTGCTCAAAAGGAGTGGATTTATCCTCCCCGGCCGAGCATGCGGATTGTCACGGATATCATTGAATTCTGTACGAAGGAAATGCCGAAGTGGAACCCGGTCTCGATCAGCGGGTATCATATCCGCGAAGCGGGATCTACCGCAATCCAGGAGCTGGCATTTACGCTGGCCGACGGCTTTGCATATGTTGAGGCGGCGATAGCTCGTGGCATGGACGTTGATGCCTTTGCTCCGAGACTTTCGTTTTTCTTCAACTCCCATCTCGATTTCTTTGAGGAGATTGCAAAGTTCCGTGCGGCGCGCCGGATTTGGGCCCGACGAATGAAGGAGCACTACGGCGCAAAGGATGAGCGATCACTGATGCTGAGGTTTCATACGCAGACTGCGGGGTGTTCGCTAACGGCACAGCAGCCGGAAAACAACATCGTGCGCACGGCGTTCCAGGCATTGGCAGGTGTGCTGGGGGGTACACAATCGCTGCACACGAATTCGATGGACGAAACGCTTGCTCTTCCAGCGGAACATGCGGCCAAGATTGCGCTCCGGACACAACAGATTATTGCCTACGAAACAGGGGTGGCAAATACTGTGGATCCTCTTGGGGGAAGCTACTTCGTTGAAACGCTGACGAACCAGATGGAGGCGGGGGCCGAGAAATATTTCGAGGAGATTGAAGCTCTTGGAGGCGTTCTTTCGGCAATTGAACAGGGATTCTTTCAACGTGAAATCGCCGATGCAGCGTATCGGTACCAGATCGAATTGGATCGAAAGGAAAAGATTGTGGTGGGAGTGAATGAGTTCAGAGATTCGAACGAGCCAATGGTCATTCCTCTTCTGGAAATTCCCGCGCGCGTTGCTGAGGAGCAGCGTGCACGCATTGCTGCAGTGAGAACTGAGCGGAATGCGTGCGAAGTTGGCCTCGCGCTTGAGCAACTGCAGGAAGTTGCCGTAAACGGCGGGAATCTCATGCTCCCACTCATTCGATGCGCCCGGGCTTATGCTACGCTGGGGGAAATGTGCGGCGCGCTCTCTAAAGTCTTTGGGTTGTATGAGGAAGCAGCAATGTTCTGAACAGGTCATCTGTTTTGTACTGGCAAGAATCATCTGGAGACAAGAAAGTGGCGAAATCGGTTGTCGCGGTCCTACGAACAAGCCCTGGTGCAGTCCTCANNCGGATATGGCAGGCATGTCATCGGCTCTTGATCCGGGTGCCACGACAATTCTCAAAGATAACATCTCATGGCATTTTCCCTTCCCCGCAGCAAATACCACTCCCTGGCAGCTTGAAGGAACTATTCTTGCTTTGAAAAATTCAGGGCTCCAGGACATCGTATGTGTGCAGAACAAAACTGTTGTCACAGACGCGTTTAAGGGTGAAGACCTGAACAAATACGTACCGATCTTTCGGCAGTATGAGATTCCCGTGCTGTTCAATTTCCGGGAGGGGGACATGCGGTGGATCCCTTTCACTCCCAAGGCGCAGATGCGGGTACTGCATAAGATCTTCCCGGAAGGGATCCATATTCCGGATTATTTTATTGGTAAGAACATTGTCCATCTCCCCACGGTCAAGTGTCACATCTATACCCGGACGACCGGTGCGATGAAGAACGCCTTTGGGGGCCTGCTTAGTACGAAGAGACACTATACCCACAGTTGGATTCACGAAACCCTTGTTGACCTTCTGGCGATTCAGAAGGAAATCCACTCCGGGATCTTCGCGATGATGGATGGAACAACGGCGGGCGATGGCCCGGGCCCGCGTACCATGCGCCCGGTCGTCAAGAACTTCATCCTTGCAAGCGCTGATCAGGTGGCTATCGACGCGGTTGCCGCAAAGATGATGGGGTTTGATCCTCTCGACATCAAGTACCTGCGCCTTGCGCAGGAAGGCGGACTTGGCGTGGCAGATCCCAGGGATATTTCTGTCGTGGGGGAAGACATCTCGCGCGAATCATGGGGCTTTACGGTTGGCAATAATGGCGTGAGCCTCTTCGGCAACCTGAACTGGTTCGGACCACTCAGCGGATTGCAGAACCTGTTTTTCCACACGCCGATGGTCCATGCCTTCATTGCTGGTTCTGAAGCATATCATGACTATTATCGCTGGCCTTTGCGGGATCGAAGGGTGTTTCAACAATGGCGAGCCGAAACTCCGTGGGGCCGTCTGTTCGAAGAGTATGAAAGGCGCGGCATACCCAGGCCGCAAGCACAGGGAGTCACAGAATAGATGATGATGGATGACTTTTCCCCTTTGCCCGGTCTTCCTCAGGCCGGGAGATGAAAACCTCATCAAGAGCAGATCTCGTGTTGTTTGGAGCCACTGCGATCTGGGGCAGCACATTTGCCCTGATTAAGCTCATTCTTGTTGAGATCTCTCCCCTCCAGATGCAGTTCATCCGTTTTGGGACGGTCGCATTTCTTCTTCTCGCAGTAGCTCCGATCAAGATCATTCCAGCAAACAGAACAACCCTCTTCAGAGGAATTGGCCTGGGGACGATTCTTTTCCTCGGTATGCTCGCCCAGAATGTCGGCCTCTCGATCACCACTGCCTCCAAATCGGCCTTCATCACTGGAATGATGGTGATTTTTGTGCCACTCTTGCAGTTTCTCATCGAACGCAAAGCCCCGCTGATTGGAAATCTCATTGGAGTCGTCATTGTCTCCCTTGGACTCTGGTTTCTTACCTCTCCCGAGGGCTCATCATTCAATTTGGGTGATGCGATAACATTATTCTGCGCTATCATTTTTGCGGTGTATATTGTCCTCCTCGATTTGGTCTCGCGGGAGATGACAACGCTGCAACTCACGTTCCTTCAGTCTGCGACTACCGCGCTTCTCACCTTTTTGGGAATCGTGGCATTTGGTTCATTTTCCGTCCACTTGAGTATGCCCAACATCATCTCGCTGGCGTACCTGACCCTGTTCGCGACATTGGCGACGACGTACGCACAGACAAGGTTTCAGAAGGACACAACCCCGACGCGCGCGGTCATCATCTTTACCATCGAGCCTGTGTTTGCGGCAATACTTGCGTATTTCCTCCTGCGCGAAACGCTAGGGACGCTCGGCCTACTCGGAGGTTTTCTCATCATCTGCGGTGTGCTTCTCTCGGAGGTCTCGGAGTCCATTCCGTTCCTGAACAGGGCCCTCGATGGGGGTGACAGGGAAGCCGGCCCGGTTTCTTGACTTTTCAGCACGGTCGTTGTATCATGACCTGTCCCATCATCCATCTCGTCTGAACAATGAACTCCGCTGTCGATGTGAGAATCCATGGCAGGGTGCAAGGTGTCGGTTTCCGCTGGCACGTTCTACGGACGGCGGAACGATTAGGAGCTGTGGGGTTCGTTCGAAACACGCACGATGGGGAGGTGGAGATCCACGCAGAAGGATCCCGCGAGGGTCTGGACGCACTACTTCGCGAAGTGCGCATCGGACCTTCTTCGGCGCATGTTGTGGACCTTGATATTCGATGGATATCCCCAACAGAGGAGTACTCTCGATTTGAAATCCGGTGATCCCGACGTCTCATCCCTTCGTGTCGGTCAGGGTTATGATGTGCACCGGCTCATCGAAGGAAGACCGCTCGTGCTGGGCGGTGTAATCATTCCCCATCCTTATGGACTGGATGGGCATTCGGATGCCGATGTACTGTTGCATGCGATTGCCGATGCCCTTCTTGGGGCTGCTGCTCTCGGAGATATAGGGAAGCACTTTCCCAACACTGATGCGCGGTTCAAGGACATCTCCAGCATCCTCCTNNTCATTCTGGAGCAGCCGAAGATCGCACCATTTGTTGACCAGATGCGCCAGAATATCGCCGGGGCCTTGGCCATATCGGTTGATCGGGTGTCCGTCAAAGCCACGACAGGGGAGAGTGTGGGATTCATAGGACGAGGGGAAGGCGCGGCGGCACTCGCTGTCGCAATGATTCAACAACAGTAGACGTCGTCATTTCATCCAGGAATAATCAGATGGTAGATTTCCTCTATTCTCTCCAATCAATCAATCCCATCACCGTCTATTGTGTTCTTTTTTTCTTCGCCTTTATCGAGAACGTCTTTCCACCTTCTCCCAGTGATCTCGTCGTGGTGTTCGGTGGATCGTTAATCGGAATGGGGGTTGTCGGCTTTGTGCCTGCCTTGCTCATCACGACGATGGGAAGTGTCGTCGGTTTTGTTTTGATGTACAAAATCGGCGATTGGTTCGGGCTCCATATCATCGAACAGTACAAACTCCGTTTCCTTCCCATCGAAGCGATTCATAAAGTCGAAGCATGGTTCCGGCAGTACGGATATTGGATCATCGTTGCGAACAGGTTTCTCTCCGGCACCCGGGCGGTGGTGTCGTTCTTTGCCGGGATGTCGGGCCTGGCTCTCACACGGACGACCATTCTCTGTTCGGTGAGCGCCTTGGTTTGGAATGCCTGTCTGTTGTACGGCGGGTACCTCCTCGGTCAGCATTGGGAACGCGTCGGGTTCTATCTCGATGCGTATGCGCAAACCGTGACTGTTCTGGTCGTGATAGCGGCGGGGGTCATAGCGTGGAGGATGTACAGAAAGCGGAGAGCAAAGGGGGCGCAGTGATCGACTTTTTTTCATCCATCGACAGATGGCTTTTTGTCAGCATTAACAGCGGTCTGGCAACCCGCTGGGGCGATTGTCTTTGGCCGCTCGTGACGGACTATGATAAGCTCCTGCCTGTGAGAATCGTGCTTATCGGCGTCTGGCTGTGGCTGGTGGTCAAGGGTGGAACGAAAGGGAGGACGGCCGCCTTTCTCCTGATTCCCGTTCTTTGCGTTGCAGACCAATTCAGCAGCAGCGTATTGAAACCTCTCATTGCCCGCGCGCGTCCCTGTCACATCGAGGATGGGGTCCGCATGATCAGGGATATCCATCTTCTTGTCGACTGCGGCCCGGGGTTTTCCTTCCCTTCCTCCCATGCAGTAAATAACACAGCCGTTGCCACGCTGATGACGTACT
>PMNP01000369.1 GCA_003161755.1 Ignavibacteriota bacterium
GCCGACCGATTCCAGCGCCACTTCGTCCTGGGACAGGAAAATGCTGGAGGTCCAGTGATTGTTGAACGGCGCTGATTTCCACCGGCTTGCAAGCGACACATGAACTCCTTCTGTTTCCACGGCATAGAGCGCCTCGACCATGAACAGCAGCGTGTTGCCGCCGAGATATTTGTTGCCCATCAGATCGACCATGGGATTGTAGGAGCCCATCGGTCGTCCGGTGAAGGTCCATTCGGGACTGCCAGCAATGACGATATCATGCACGGCAGAATAAAAATGCACTCCGGCAGCATGCGGTGAGTTTAACCCGGCATTGCCAAGATTCTCATTGACGCACAGGGTGCCAAAGTGGTTTTTCGCACACATCGTTACACCCATATACCGGTGCCCCTTGAGGGTTGCAAGGTTGATAAGATAGCTGGCCTTCGTAACGACTGTGGGGAGGTACACCGTGTCCCCCCCGTTAATCTCTTCTGTCAGGGGTTGCGACCAGTGTATTGTGGTCGTGTCGCGCACGCGCTGTTCCCTTTTGTTACTGTTGCTCCATCCGACAAAATGCATATCAGGAAATTCCGCATGGCAGGGGGTATAAATTGCATCGGGAACATAGCGTATGCAATCATAGATCGATATGTCTGCGGGAGCGACTCCTACCGTATGCACCAGGGAGCGCAGCACCGCCAGGACCGCCTGCGGAGCGGCAAAGGACAAAATGTGGCCGGTTTCGCCATCACTAGAGTTGTTGAGATTGATTTTGATCGCAATCTTCTCTCCGGGTTGATATCCCGCAGCCCCTTTGTTATGGCGCACATTGAAATACTGGAACAGGCTTGTCCATGCTCCGGTCGTGGTTGATTGATTTGTCAATGCACAGAGGGACTTCGAAAACATGGAATCGACGACAGCCTGGTGGGTATACTGCTCGGTCCACCAATAGTTGGAAGTACCATCCCACCTCGCTGCCGTGGAATCCCACATCCAGACGACGCGTCCTGGAGCAATACCTCTTGCCGTACCGACCGGGGTGTTGGGTAGATCGCTGGGAACGAAAAGGGAATCGGTTGCAAGAGTCATCGCATCAGATGTATCGTCGGTCTTGAGCAGACCAAACCCGGCAGCGATCAAAGCGCATACGCCGAGAGCTGCTGCCAGAACATAGCGTGATTGGCGGAAGAGCCGTCCCGCTTTGCGGAAGGAGTAGAGCGCCACGAAAGGGGCGAAGAGCGATGCAATGAATCCTCCCGCGATGGGAGCGGCCACTTTCATGCAGGGATATTCCGCGCGGCTTGGTTTGGGAATGATGCGCACAAGAAGCCAGACAATGCTCGCCAGGCCAAGAAGGGAAAAGATGAGGCGGGAGTAAAACTTGCTGCGAGTTTCAGCGTCGTTCTTCTTCACATGATGCTGACAAGGATGTGACAAATGTTCCACGGGTACCTCCTTCAGATTGAAAAGCGTTTTCCAGATTTTTTCATTGGCGGATCATCAGGAGGGAGCCGGAATGCGGTCCGATCACATCAGGGATGTCTTTACCAACGCGAAGACAATATACCTTGAAATGGTGCGAGAGGCAAACAAAAGGCAGCGGGCCAACGCGGGACAAAGGTAACACCTCCACGTCTCTCAGTCGCCAATNNACTCCTTACTACATACTCCCTACTCATAGCTTAATCCCCGCTTGCTTTCCTCCCCCCGCACTCAGTATATTCCACGAACCGCTGTAAGCTATTCTTGCTGCGAACTATAAGGCTGGGATCGAGACGTTTCCGATGAACGTAGCTCCACTTCTTCAGTCATTCCGGACTTCTTCGGTCGTACATACGACTCTTCCCCTCGCGGCCGGCATCGTGACGCTCCTGGCTGTGTGGTTCTGGGATCAGCCAGTCTCGCCGTCGGCGTACGGTTTTCCGCTGGANNTGGTGTATGCCAGGGAGGTGGCACAAACCGGCACATTGGCATACAATCGGGGAGTGCCTGCGACAGGCGCCACCTCGCCTCTGTGGGTGGGAATACTTGCCGTCGTTCAACTCCTGAACGGCCAGGGTTCTGTGAACGGCATAATCCTCGGCGCGTACGCCGTTGCAGCAGCCTGCTTTCTCTTCTCGATATTCCTCTTGGCCCGGCTCACAACCATATTGACATCGAGCCAATGGGTCGGTACGGCGGCGGGAATTGTTCTGGCGATTTCTCCCCCTATGGCTGCCGCGGCGTTTTCGGGAATGGAACCCCTGCTCTGCGCCGCCCTGCTTCTCGCTTCGTTTCTGTCATTTTTTCAACGCCGTTTTTGGCTTGCAGGGATTGCCCTTGGTCTGGCATTCGCAACCCGGCCTGAAGCGATGGTCGTGATCGTTCTCCTCGCCAGCGCAACAGTTGTTGTCAAAACTGATCGCCGGCATCTTCTTCCCTTGCTTCTCCCTTCGATGATCGTTGGCGTTCTTTGGGGATACCACAACTACCAGGCAACAGGCTTCCTGCTTCCCGCAACGTTTTACCTGAAGAGAAATTTCGTCCACATCGATCAGGTCCATAGTGTGTGGGTGGGACTGTCAGCAATCGTTGACCGTATCCCCCCGTTCTGGGCCCACGCGGTTTGGTTGAGTCTTGGAGGTTTTCTTATCCTTGGCGAGATCCGAAAGATGGGGCCGCGAACGATTCTTCCCATTCTTGGCGGCTTATTGTTTCTCGCCGGCAATCTTGTGGTGGTCCCTCCTTTGGACCCTTCGTCGTTTTACCACATACGGTACATCATGCCCGCGATCCCGCTGCTCATCTCGGGTTGCGCAGTTGGTCTGTTGGCGTTAGTGAGGTTCCTGCACGGCAATGCAAGGATCGCTGCGGCGATATTTCTGGTGACAGGAATCGTCGGTTGTGCCGCAACGCTTCCGCATGCAAGCGCCCGTCTTCACAACGACATTCGCAACATCAACGAAGTCCAGGTGGCAATGGGAGAGTGGGTGGGGGCGCATACCGGACCCCAGGCGTGGATTGCTACTTCGGATGCGGGCGCGGTACGCTATTTTTCCAATCGCCCTTCCATCGACTTGATGGGGTTGAATACGCCGGAGGTGCTGGTTGGCGGCGAGGAGTGGGTGAAAGCGCGGCCGGCGANNGGCCGTCTGCCTGGCCGATACCAATGCAGCGATTGTGCGCGTGGATCTGGCCGGCGTCCGCTCAGTGAGGATCTACTGCGTGCCATTTCGTGAACATTGAATCACATCGTACCGCCTTCTTCCTACTGCCTGCTTCTTACTGTCTACTCTCGCTTTATTTGCCCTCTTCCTGTTTGCTTTTTCTTTTTTCCGCTTTTCTCTTTGCCTTTTACTACCAACTACCTGCTACCATCTCCCTGCTGCCTCACTATTGCCCCGACTCACCAACTTCCTGCTTTCGATAGCTCGAGGGCAATTCAAACAAGTCTGATCGTACCNNCTTTCGGATCTCCTCTGGCCAGCCTCCAAGCGCACCCCCCTCGGTTTCGCCCAGGACGAGCGAAGTTGTCTTTGCCAAGTCGGACAACTTCTTCGTTCCCCAAAGCTCCGTCACCTGGTCGGCCCTTTTGATAAGAATCTGTTCGCAGACATATCCCAGGATTTTCTTCTTCCTCCCCGTTTGCTGAATACCTGCCTTCGAAGAGGGCGTCGGTTGTTCCGGGTGATTCGGTGATTGGGTGTCGCGAAGGATCTCAAAATACGAATGATCGTCGTCATTGATCATCCAGGTGACTTTTCGGTCCAGCCGGTAGATCATCAATGAGGCGGGGATGTCTCCCGTTGACGAGACCTGGACGCGGATTCGATCATTCTTGATCCACATAGTGATGGTGAACTGCTGCACCGCGCCCGTTGCGTCCGTCGTAAGATTTCTCGTCTCCACAACGCCTTCAAACTGGGCTTGGGCCAGGCCAAAGGTCATG
>PMNP01000221.1 GCA_003161755.1 Ignavibacteriota bacterium
GAGATCTCAAGCACCCGATGAAACGCATCACTTTCGCCCACCATCTCGTTTTGCCCCTGCAGTTTCTCGATCACGCCCTTCATGACGGTGTTGTCAATAACCAGCTGTCGGCGTTCGATCGCGCGCGAAATGGCTGTCAGTAATTCTTCTGCGGTCGTTGGCTTGGTGATGTAGTCATAGGCCCCCACCTTGATGGATTCCACTGCGGTGCGAACGTCTGCCACGCCTGTCAGCATGACCACTTCTACCGAAGGGAAATTCGTCTTGATAAACTTCAGCACTTCACTTCCGTCGACCTTGGGCATCTTCAAATCGCACAGGACGACATCATAGAGCTTTGTCTGCACCGCGTTGATAGCCGCGACTCCGTCAATAGCCGAATCAACCGAATACCCCGCGCGACTCAGGAGAGATGAGAGCATGTACCGAAATGCCTCTTCATCATCCACAACAAGCAGATTTGCATCCTTTTTGGCCATACTCGACAGGACGTGAGTGGATACACTATGAGTAGACGTGCTTCACCAATCTATGTATATAGAAAAACGAACTGAGAAAGTCAATGGCGATATATTCTTTAGCACGCTTGTTGTAATTTGGCATATTTACAAAACAGCGAGTATGCAAGCTTTCCTGCAAGAACAGCGTCAGATCGGATTTCTTCTTTTTCCGGCCTTTTCGGGTATCGATGGAATCCTCACCGATGGATCTTGCACATGATAACGGATAAAAGCACCTTATCTTATTATGGGCAATTCGGAGCATTCCATTTGAACTTCACAACGTGGAACTACCAATTTACTGAATACTGTTGACTCATGCAGAGTGACGCATTTACCTTGATTCTTGTTCGCCATGCTGAGGCGGCCGCAGTGAGCGACGCCGTTCGCTCGGATGCCGAACGTCCGCTTACCGCTCGCGGCATGGAAGATGCCTCGGCAGTGGGACGATTTCTCGCGCGAATCGATCGGCCGCCAGCACTGATCCTGACCAGTCCTCTTTACCGTGCAATCCAAACGGGTGAGCTTCTGGCCCGTGCATACGATTCGTCCTTGCCCAGGATTGTTTGCCAGGCTCTGCAACCCGGCTTCCGCAATGAAGATTTTATCGATGAACTCGTTGCCCTTCGCAGAGTGGGCCATGACTCCGTCCTCGCGGTCGGACATCAACCGGATGTGGGAGTGTTGATCAATTTTCTGGTGGCCGCTTCTGCTCCAACATCCGTTGCCATGAGTCCGGGGACGGCGGCGCGCATGGTCCTTCGTCTCTCGGGCGGGAGACCTGAGGGGGTGCTTCAGTGGATCTTTCCCCCATCGGCGGCCCGCGCAGTTCTTTCATCAACCTCTCAACGCTGCCAGGAACCATGAACCTCATCTCCATCCCCATCGAAAAGCCTGAGGACATGAACATGATCCTTGGGCACGCGCATTTTATCAAGACCGTTGAAGATCTGTATGAAGCAATTGTGCAAACCGCGCCATCCATGAAATTCGGCCTGGCATTCTGTGAGGCTTCGGGACCTGCGCTCGCGCGATTCGCCGGCAATGATCAGCGTCTCGTTGATCTGGCCAGGTCCAACGCCATGAATCTTGGGGCTGGCCACACGTTCGTTATTTTTCTTGAAGGTGGGTTCCCCATCAATATTCTCAATACCGTCAAAGCCGTCCCCGAAGTGTGCCGCATCTATTGTGCCACCGCCAACCTTGTGGAAGTCATTCTGGCGGAGACGGATCTCGGACGCTCCATCCTGGGCGTTGTGGATGGGGTACGGACAAAAGGAATAGAAACCAACGAAGATATCGTCGCGCGTAAGGCATTCCTTAGAACAATCGGATACAAAATGTAGAAGGCTGGTAAAAAAACAGGGAAATTCCCATAACGAAAGGACGACTTATGCACTCCATTCGATTTGTCGCGTGCCTCGCAATCCTTATCATGCTCGGGATGGCGTTCACTTCATCCACCGAGGCCCAAAAGAAGTCAAAGGCAAAACCCGCGGCACAACAAGCACAAAAGGCTGAAGAGCCAACGGCTGTCGAAACCCCTGCAGTGGCACCGACGCCGGCGCCCCCTCCGACTGCATCCTCCTCAGGCGGCGTGATGGATGTCCTGAAGAAATTTGTCGGCCAAAAGACAAACCTTGGCATCCTCAGAAAAATCACGCGGGACTACATTGAAACGGAATCTGAGAATGCCGTCCTGACCATTCCGGTGAGTTCCATCCACTCTCTAAAACAGATAACGGAACAGGACGAGAACGATCAGTCGGTGACGAAACTTGAAATCCGACTCTTCAACAAGGATTGAAGTCTCCTGATCAGTTCCATGTCCTGTAGCGATCCAGGAATGGGGACAGATGTGTTGCAGCAACGGCAGGCAATGACAACGGCGGGCAGAGAATTCCGGATTCGTGCGCAAGAGTTGATCCGCGAAATTGTGGTTGTTGATACGCACATTGATCTGCCCGATCGGCTGCTCAAGAGCCGTGAAGATATTTCTGTGCTTACACGGACAGGCGACTTCGATTATGTGCGCGCCCGCAACGGTGGGCTTGGTCTTGTGTTCCTCGCGTTATACGTGCCACCTGTTCTTGAGGGATCACCTCAGGCCATGATTCGCGCGCAAGCGCTGCTTGACGTTGTGGATGCGATGGTGGAGCGTTGGCCCGATAAATTCGGGTTTGCGTTGTCACCGGGAGACCTTCCGGCTATGCCACAGGGCGACCGCGTGCTCATTGCGCTCGGGCTTGAGAATGGGGCACCATTGGATGGAAACCCTGCACATGTCGCATGGTTTGCTCAACGCGGGGTCCGGTACATTACGCTGTCGCACATGAAGTCGAATCACCTCTGCGACTCATCGGGCGATGTGCACCGTCCGTGGCATGGGTTGAGTCCCTTCGGCAAACAGGTCGTCGCGGAAATGAACAGGCAGGGTATAATGATTGATGTTTCCCATATTTCCGACGAGGCATTCTATGATGTTCTGCGGAATTCCCGGGTTCCAGTGATCGCATCACATTCATCCTGTCGCGCATTCACGCCGGGATGGGAACGCAACATGGATGATACCATGATTGCGGAACTTGCCGGGGCGGGGGGAGTCATCCAGATCAATTTCGGATCGTCGTTTGTCCGGAGCGATATCCGGGCTCTGGCCGATGGCGAAGCAAAAGCTGTCGATGCATTCCGTGCGGCAACCGGAGCTGGCAACGGAAGCAATGAAGAGCGGGAATTCGTCCGGGATTATCGGGAATCACACCCGCGTCCCTATGCAGACGTCTCCGACGTTGCCCGTCACATCGATCATGTGGCACAACTGGCGGGGATCGATCACGTGGGGATCGGTTCGGATTTTGATGGTCTTGGAGACCAATTGCCGACAGGATTAAAGGACGTGTCCATGTATCCCAACCTGCTGGCAGAGTTGCTTGCGTTGGGATATTCAGAGGTGGAGATTGCCAAAGTGTGTTCAGGAAACATCCTCCGAGTCTGGAAGAGTGTTGAGGACGCAGCCCGGGCGGCCGCTTAACCCGGCAAAGGAGATGCCGCGATGAGAGGTTTTTCATCACAGGGAGCAGAAGTTGTCCGGGCCCCGCGCGGCACTCTACTGTCGTGTAAGGGATGGGTCCAGGAAGCGGCAATGCGGATGTTGATGAATAACCTGGATCCCGATGTGGCAGAGCGGCCCGATGAACTCATTGTGTACGGGGGGACAGGGAAGGCGGCGCGGAATTGGGAGTGTTATCATGCCATCATTCGAAGTTTGCAAAAACTCGAATCGAATGAAACGCTTCTGATCCAGTCCGGCAAACCTGTCGGCGTGTTCCGAACACATCCTGATGCACCGCGGGTGTTGATCGCCAATGCGCTTCTCGTTCCTCGCTGGACTACATGGGATGAGTTCAGGCGTCTGGAAGCTTTGGGATTGACAATGTACGGGCAGATGACCGCGGGGAGTTGGATCTACATCGGCACCCAGGGAATCCTTCAGGGTACGTATGAGACGTTTGCCTCGTGTGCCGCGAAACATTTTGGTGGATCGCTGGCTGGCCGGTTGCTCGTGACCGCCGGTCTCGGCGGAATGGGCGGCGCCCAACCGCTGGCGGCAACTATGAACGGGGCTTCGTGTCTTGCCATTGAAGTCGATAGGGCCCGGATAGAAAAGCGGAAACAGGCCGGCTATGTCGATGTCCTGACAGAAAGTCTCGACGACGCCCTGAATATCCTTGAGGGAGCAAAGAAAAATCACCACCCAACGTCTGTGGGACTTGTTGGTAACGCCGCCGAAGTGCTTCCTGAATTGCTGGCGCGCAATGTTTCTATCGACATCCTGACAGATCAGACATCCGCCCACGACACGCTCAATGGCTACCTTCCGGCGCATATGTCCTACGAAGAGGCACTCCGGCTTCGCAAGGAAAACCCTGCCGCGTATACACGGCAAGCACAAAAATCAATTTGTGAGCACGTGTCAGCCATGCTTGCTTTTATGCGGCGAGGTGTGGTGACCTTTGACTACGGCAACAACATTCGTGGAGAAGCAGCAGCAGGCGGCCTCAAGGATGCATTCACAATTCCGGGATTCATTCCGGAATACATCCGTCCGTTGTTTTGCGAGGGGAAGGGCCCGTTCCGCTGGGTCGCNNGAGGACATCAAGCGCACGGATCGTGCGGTGCTCGAGACCTTTCCGGACCACGAAGCGCTTCGAGCGTGGATTGAAAAGGCCGGCATGCAAGTGCAATTTCAAGGGTTACCCGCGCGGATATGCTGGCTGGGCTACGGCGAGAGGGCGAGACTTGGAAAAGTCTTCAATGATCTCGTTGCGCGCGGTGAAGTCAAAGCCCCGATTGTCATCGGTCGTGATCATCTCGACTGCGGCTCGGTTGCGTCGCCAAACCGGGAAACCGAGCTGATGAAGGACGGGAGCGATGCGATTGCCGACTGGCCAATCCTGAATGCTCTTCTCAATGCGGTGAGCGGTGCAAGCTGGGTCAGCGTCCATCATGGTGGTGGCGTTGGCATTGGTCTTTCTCTTCATGCCGGCATGGTAGTGGTGGCCGACGGCTCGAAGGAGGCGGAGGCGCGGTTGGAGCGGGTGCTGACCTGCGATCCCGGGACTGGGATCATGCGCCACGCCGATGCAGGGTATGACGACGCGGTGGAGAACGCGAAACAATGGGGAGTACAAATTCCCATGCAAATGTAGTGCTCTGTTGCTCAGAGACTCATCTCTGACAGAAGCGCGATGAGTCCAGAGAGAGCCTCTTCAGAGGCATGCAGTTTCACACTGTTCTCACACACACGGAGGTTTCCATGCACAACTTTGGTTACGTCGAAATCCCGACCACCAACTTCAAGAGGGCAAAGAAGTTCTTCGGGACGGTGTTTGGATGGGAGTTTAAGGACTTTCCCGACATCAAATACGTCACGTTTAAGACGCCGGAACAGCCACATGGTGGCTTCATGCTTGTGAAGAAAATTCCGCGTTCAACCCAAATCAACGTTTATGTGAATGTCCAGGATATCGACGCCAAGCTGAAGGAAATCCGCAAGTTGAGGGGAAAGGTTGTTATGAAGAAGTCCCCGGTGGGAACGATGGGATTCATGGCCCAGTTTGAAACCCCAGAAGGAGTCAAGATGAGTCTCTGGGAAAACGCTCAGCAAGTGGCTGCTGCGCCGGCGCCGGAACTCACGCCCCAAATCTGAGACGTCACCGACGCAAGAACTCTGGTGAAGAGTTCATTCGATTGGCTTGAAGAGCAATGAAAGAGCATGTGAACCCCCGGGCAGGACTTTGTGATGCGTGCATACATTGCGAGCGCATTGAGACTACCCGGGGGAGTTTATACCTGCTGTGTGCCCTTTCGCGCCAAAACTCCCAATTCTCCAAGTATCCCCGTCTCCCCGTGCTTGAATGCCCGGGATACATCGAGAAACGCCCCGATTCTTTCGACAAACGATGAATCCTCTGCCTGCGCCGTCCGTATATAGAAGATGAGATTCATCGCACTCTTTCTTATTGAGTTCCTGATTGAATTACCTCATATTGAATGACGCAACACGGACAGAGTGTTGCCATCCGGACTATTCCTCANNTCCGCCGTCTTCTCACGACCCTCATCAAGCTTCTTGTCCTGTTTGAACTTATCTCTGCTGTGGCATACGGCGTTTCCGGAAAGGGATGGGAGCGCCTGAGTGTCGATCTGATCGTGGCAGGGGTTCTGTACCTTGCATGGGATCAGATCAAGAATGGACTAGGACAGCGGAAGGAATTTTATCGGAAACGGATGGAAGATTCACCCCAGCAGATCGGGCTCAAAGACGCGTTCATTTTTTCCCTTCTTGCGTCGGATGAAATCTATCAGGGAATTCCGGAAGACCGAAGGCGATTGGTGGTGCTTTCATATACGCTGATCACGTTGGGTCTCGTTGCGGCGTATTTCAAAGTGGGGACAGGGTTCATGCCTCTGGCGATCTCCGGAGCGCTCGTCTTTGCTGCAGTCAACCTTGTGGTCTGGATTGTGTCACTGGAACGCGGCGTCCGTGAGTCCCTGCACGNNACCGAGCTTAAGCTGGCCCAAGACGTCCAGATGTCCCTGATGCCGAGGCAGGAACCCTGCCTGCAATGCTTCGACATTGCAGGACTCTCGAATCCGGCGCGCGAAGTTGGCGGCGACTTCTATGACTATTCATATCTTTCCCAGGCAGGTGAGCTGTTTGGCATCGCGGTATTCGACGTGTCGGGCAAGGGCCTCCAGGCGGCAATGTCGGCGGTGTTCACCAGCGGCGCGTATTCCAGCGAAACGCGATTGTCCTCCTCGCCCGCCGAGATCCTCACGCGGCTCAACCGATCGGTGTTCAAACACTCCAAGCGTGGACATTTTATCGCCTTCGTCATGGCTGCCATCAATCAGAACACGGGAGACGTGGTGTTTGCCAACGCGGGTCAGACCCGGCCTCTCTTGCGTTCTGGCGGCACGATCCAGACGCTGGATTCTCCCGGTGTGCATTTTCCCCTGGGGATGCAGGAAGAAACAAATTACGAAGAACGATGCATCAACATGAAATCAGGGGATATGCTGGTGCTTCTCACCGATGGATTTACCGATGCGATGAACTCTCAACGGGAGCAATTTGGGTCGGAGCGCATCGAGCGCATGCTTCTCGATTCGTCACTTGCAAACGCCACAGCCCAACAGGTCATTGACGCACTGCGCAAAGGAGNNAAGGAGTTCTCGCTTTTGCCGCCGACACGCCACAACATGATGATATGACCATCGTGGTGGTGAGGCGGGTGTGAACAGAGGACAGAGGCGAAGAGGAAGCTTGGAGTAAGAAGTATGTAGTAGGTAGTAGGAAGAAATCAAGTTGAGAGTGAAGCCCTGCACTTTAGAGCAAATATCGCAAATCCAATCCTCCCCTTTTTTCCTTTCACGCTACAGATTTTCAATTGCTTTCCAGAGTCGTGCAAAGTCCACCGGCTTCTGAAGAAACGCATCACNNGAGCTTCCTTTCCGTCGTGAGCTTCCCCAACACCGAACCCCTTTCCTTCCAGGACGGTTTTCAAAACTTGGCGGAAATCATCATTATCATCCACCAGAAGGATTTTTGATCCAGGTTTCATCGGGTCTGATTGTTGTTGGAATGAATAATTGCCTCGCTTGTCACGTCCACCGTTCTGGACATTTCGTCGGGCGTATTGTAAAAATGTGGTGAAAAGCGAAGAAGACCTTCGCGCACGGTGGGGATGAATCCCTGCGAGAGCAATCGCTTGAGGATGACCCGTGAGTCCACGTTTGGAGGCATTGCAATCGTCACGATCCCGCCGCGTTCTTCATTGGGGTATGAGGTGATGATGCGAACACCGTTGCTCTTCATAAACCCGCTGCGAAGAAGGGCAGTCAGGCTCAGGATTTGGCTTTCAATGTCCTTGATGCCGATCTGCAGCAGAGTCGTGAGTGATGCATGAAATCCACGCAAGCTNNCAGAAGCTTGGCATGTTCGGTGATCCGCCTTCGTATCGGCGTGCTGAGGCGGCTAAAGGCTGGTCATAATTGAAGAAGCGCCAGGGATCATCCATGCCCAGCCAACCAAGCGATCGTTGCGCGATGCGGGATTGGAGATTTTCGGTGAGATAGAGAAAACCCGAACCATGGGGGCTCATCAGCCATTTTTGTCCTCCAGCCGCAAAAGCATCGATCTTCATTTCTTGAACATCAATCTGCACCGCTCCGGCAGCCTGGATGCCGTCAACAACAAACAGGATGCCGCGATCTCGGCAGAGAGATCCAATGCTTCGAAGGTCAGGCCGATGTCCGGTCAGAAACTGGACTGCACTCAACGCTACGAGCCGGGTGGAAGGTTGCAGGCATGCTTCTATCTGCTCTGGCGTGACGCGGCCGTCCTGTGCATTGAGAAAATCGACTGTCACGCCACTGTGTTTGAGGTTAAGGTAGGGATAGACGTTAGCCGGGAATTCGGTAGTGTTCAGCAAAACCCTGTCACCGGTCTGCCACGGAAGGCCGGAGGCGATGATGTTGAGGGCATCGGAGGTGTTTCCGACGAAGGCAATACGATCTTCAGATTCCGCATTGATCAAACGTTGCACCATCGCCCGGCATTCTTTCAGAACATCCTTGTCGCGTGCATAGGTGTCGATGGTCCCTTCTGAGCGCTCATGGAGATACGATGTCATTGCCTGAACAACCTCTGTGGAGAGCGGACTTGTTCCGGCNNAAGATACACTTGTCCCTTCAATGTATGAGGGAACAATGCTCTTACTTGTTGAAGGGTTGAAGAAGGGAGGGGCATGGATGAGTCTCGTATTCCGTCGCTGTGATCAAGGGACACCGTGCGCGCACGCAATGAAACAAGATAACAGTTTTAGGCGCATTTTTCCATACTTTCATGGCATCACCATGAATGGCGGATACTTGCTTTCCCTTCGTCCCTTGTCTATATTCCCAAAGCTCCTCCCGGATCTCTACAACCACACTCCGAGGCTTTCATGACCCCTTCACGAAAGCGTCCGTCTGTCCATCGCCGCTCTGCATCAACATCACGCCGTCCTCGAAAACGTCTTGTGCGACGCGCGTATGGGTGGATACCCGATCTTCCAGATCATCGCGATTTCCTCTATAGGGCTCTTCGACCCGTTCCCGGGATTCTTCCCCCGGCAGTCGATTTACGGACCCTTTGTTCTTCTGTTGAAGACCAGGGGAGACTCGGAAGCTGTACAGCTAACGCGCTCGTGGGAGCGCTGGAATTGCTCGAGAACAAGGACAAGCCTCCTTCATTCGTCGACTTGAGTCGGCTCTTTGTCTACTATAACGAACGGCTCCTCGAACATTCAGTGGCAAACGACTCCGGCGCGATGCTCCGCGATGGGGTGAAGACGCTAACGAAGCAGGGAGTTTGCACGGAATCCCTCTGGCCGTACGTAGTAGGAAAATTTGCTGCACGTCCCCCTGCGAGCTGCTACAAAGATGCCCTCAATCATCGCGTGACAACGTATCATCGCATCCTTACACTCGACGAGATGTTCGCATGCCTCGCAGAAGGCTATCCATTTGTCTTCGGGTTCACGGTGTACGAGAGCTTTGAGTCGGCTCCTGTGGCCAAGACTGGCGTAGTTCCCATGCCGTCGTCCGGGGAACAAGTTCTGGGGGGTCATGCCATGACGGTCGTAGGCTATCAGGAATCCGAGAAACGGTTCATCGTCCGCAACTCCTGGGGATCATCGTGGGGCATGAGTGGGTACTGTACCATGCCTTACGAGTATCTTGCCGACCGGGGCTTGAGTGATGATTTTTGGACGTTGAGACAGATGATGGAAAACAGTAAGCAATAGACAGATGGCAGTGGACAGATGACAGAAGACAGTAAACAGTAAACAGAAAACAGAAAACGGTAAGCAGCCTGCCTGCTCGCTCTTTGATTCTCGCCTGGGAGCGAAGTCCTGGAAGGAGAACCGGCAGGCAGGTTGACAGAGGCTGAGAGGAAGCCTCGAGTATGGAGTAAGCAGTAGGAAGAGATCGAAGAGCGAGTACAGCCCCGCACATTGGTGCGCTGCAAGAACTGGTGGCCATCAAACAAACAGATCCATCATGTAGGACATAGACGTCATAGGACCAACTCCCGCCCTGACATGAACATCCTTCGATTTGTTGTGGTCGTGCAACAATCGTCTTGGCGTCTGCTCCAAAGGCGGCGGCGACTTTTTGTAACAATGGCATCAGGGTTTTTCGGCATTCTTGCTCTCTTTGTGTTCTTGTCCGTTCTTTTTCCCCTCCCTTCTCCCAAACCGTATTCCCTGGTTGTTGAAGATCGCAACGGCGTGCTGCTGCATGCATTCCTCGCACCTGACGGGGCATGGCGACTTCGCACAGATCCGGCGGAAATCCCCGACAGGCTCAAAAGAATCCTCATTCAACGGGAGGATCGCTGGTTCTTTTGGCATCCCGGGATAAATCCCTTCGCGCTTGCAAGGGCCTGCGTTCAGAATATCAGGGCAGGCCGGCGCGTTTCGGGCGGTTCGACGGTCACCATGCAAATCGCGCGCATGCTCGAGCCGAAAGAACGCACCGTTTGGTCCAAGGCTGTCGAGATGTTCCGCGCGCTCCAGCTCGAATCGAAGTACTCGAAGAACGAACTCCTGGAAATGTATCTCTCCATTGTTCCCTTGGGAGGGAACATCGAAGGGATCAAATCGGCGCCACTTCTGTATTATCAAACCCCACCCGAACGCCTCAACATCGCGCGGCTTTTCGACCTCATTCTGATTCCCCGCAATCCCAATGGGCTGCAACCTGACCGCAATCCGGATCGACTTCTGGCGGAGCGATTGCGGCAGTCGTCGCATTGGGTGGCCCGAGGCTACCTGAGCCGGGAAGATTCGCTCATTCT
>PMNP01000029.1 GCA_003161755.1 Ignavibacteriota bacterium
CTGCCATTCGGTGGCATCAACGAGAGCGGGCTCGTGGTGGAACATATGACATTGGATGGCACAACATATCCTGCAAAAGATCATCGATACCCCATAGGCGCATTTCAGTGGATTCAATATCAACTGGATAACTTCTCGACAGTTGAAGAAGTGATCGCCAGCGACACATTGCTGAGAATTGACGACGCCAACAGCAAGATCCATTTTCTCCTTTGTGATCGATTTGGTCATTCTGCGGTGATAGAATTCCTTAACGGCACAATGGTGTGTCACACGGGGACGAACCTGCCCATGCCGGCCTTGGCAAACAGCACATATGATGAGTCGATGAACTGTCTCATCAATCATGGTGACGTACATTCGAACCTTTCCCTTGCTCATTTTGTCACGGTGGCAACGCAAGCCCAACATGTAATCAGTTCTCCAGATGATTCGCTTATAGGCTATGCATTCCAAACATTACGAATGGTTAACCAGGGGTTGCCAACGAAATGGAGTATCGTGTACGACATCACCAACATGCGGATATACTTCAAGATCTATGAAACGCCCACAATTGTTGGAGAGCAGAAGATCTTCACCAAAATGCCGCCGTACGATCCAGGGACGAAGATTGTCGATCTTCATGGTTTGGATTTCAACTGTTCCACTTCAGCAAAAGTCCTCGATCTCAATTGCGGTCATGAAGACCTTATCAACCCGTATTTTGAGGATTATTCCACCAAGGTCAATAAGGAGTTCATCTCCAAAGCGTTTACCTTCTATAGAGGTTGGGGAATTCCCATTAATGTGAATGACGCGGAACTGGAGTATCTGGCGAAATACCCCGAATCCTTCAAGTGCGTTGAGAAGAGAAGATAACGAGAACTATTCACGCCCTCGATTTTATTGCTGGACCATCCGTCGGGCAGGATGATCGGCTCATCTGGCTATGGGTTCAACCCTTCAAAAACCGTGTGCTTCACAAATGTGGATGTTTCCTACCATTTGCACTCGAACTCGACCGTTAAGGGCTTGGCCTATCAGTATTCTCACCCTCCCCTTTAATTACAATAATCTGCAACGTATATTGTCCAGGTCGTAGCTCATGAGCGTCGAAACAGTCTTGGGAAACACCATGGAAGACCTCAACAAAGTCTCCCGCAGGGAATTCATCAAGCTCGCTACACTGGGAGCAGGCACAATTGCCATGGGCACGGCTGCGATCAGCCTCATCGAAGGGTGCGCCGCTCCTTCCCGATCCACGCGGCAGTTCTTCTCCGACGACGAATACCGGTTGGTGGAAGCAATTGCCGAGCAGATCATCCCGACGGACAACTGGCCTGGCGGCCGTGATGCCGGGGTGGCGAATTATATCGACATCCAGCTTGCCGGTCCGCTTCGCAGATTTCAGGAACAGTACAGAACGGGGCTCGCGGCCATCAACGAATCTTGCGTAGGGAAGTTTGGCGAACGGTTCGAGAAACTCGCCTGGGATACACAAACCGGATTTCTGTTGGATATGGAGTCGGGCAAGTTGACCGGCGACCGGTGGAACAGCGGTTTTGCTCCCAGGTTCTTTGAGCTGCTCCGTTCGCATTCTCTCCAGGGATTTTACGGAAATCCGCGCCACGGAGGCAACAGGGATTTCGTGAGTTATCGGATGATGGGACTTACTCCACTGCAAACGGTGGGACAAAACCGCTATGGAGCCTGAACGATGAGCAACCGCCCGGTAAATGCTGTGATCGTCGGAGCTGGAGCNNGCTGGCGGCGGCGTGGTGGCCAGGGAGCTCAGCGCAGGCGGGTTGTCCGTCGTTCTCCTTGAGCGTGGTGACTGGGTCTCGTTCGACGACCATGACACGGACGAGCTCCTCTCCCAGCGAACGACAGTCTTGGGCAATGCATTCGGGCCGGACGACGAACACTATCGAAGGGTGGTTGTAAATGCCGACGGCTCCCAAACGATTGTTGTGCCGAGCGACATTGATTACAACAATGTCGCGGCATGTGTCGGGTCCGGCACGGTGAGTTACGGGGCAATGGCATGGCGGTTCATGGCCGAGGATTTTCGCTTGAAATCCACATACGGGCCGGTTGAAGGATCAACGCTGGATGATTGGCCGATCAGTTATGACGATCTCGAACATTGTTACGAAAAGTNNGCCGAGTGGGAGATTGGCGTTGCAGGAGACGCTTCGCTCAACCCGTTTGCTGCGCCGAGAAGAAAGCCCTATCCTATGCCGCCTTTTGCCTACAACAAGGAAGCGGCGAGGCTGGACTCCACCATGAAGCGGATGGGACTCCACCCGTTCCCGATCCCCATGTTGCGCAATTCAGTGCCGTACAATCAGCGGCCCGCATGCGTTCGAAGGCGCTCGTGCTGTGGTTTCGCGTGTCCGCTCAATGCCAAATCCGGCACACACAACACCGTTATACCGAAGGCATTGGAGACCGGAAATTGTGAACTCCGAACAACATGCGTCGTGAGCGAGATTCTCGTCGACGAATCCGGTCGGGCCACCGGCGTGGTGTATTTTGACGGGGATGGGCACAAACAGGTGCAGCAGGCGGATGTCGTTGTCGTCTCCGCATCCGCCACAGAGACGCCAAGACTTTTGCTGAATTCAAAATCAAAACATTATCCGTCAGGGATCGGTAATCGATACGATTGGGTTGGACGGAACTTTCAGGGGCATGCATACACAGGCGCATTCGGTTTGTTTGAGGAAGACATTTTTGACGATGTTGGGCCGGGCGCGTCGATCGCCATCAGCGATTTCAGTCATCATAATACCGGCATCGTTGGCGGCGGAATACTGGCAAACGAATTCACAAGGCTCCCGTACTTCTTCACTGCCATTCGTCCGCCCGGATCACCAAAGTGGGGAAAGGCGCACAAGGAGTTTCAGCGGAAGTATTTCCGGCGAAACGTCCAGGTCGTCGGCCCGATCCAGGAAATGCCGTCATTTGACTCTCGCGTCCAGGTTGATGAATCCGTGAAGGATTTTTGGGGAATTCCCGTTGTGCGTTTGTCGGGCCACCGGCATCCGAAAGACGTCGAGGGGTGCAGATTCCTTTCCGGCAAAGCGGAAGCAATCCTGAAGGAAGCCGGCGCAGCCGAGACGTGGCAAAGTGTCGGAGGGTCTGGTCTCAGCGGCGGACAGCACCAGGCAGGAACGTGCCGGATGGGAAACGACCCGCAGACCTCAGTCACCGATCGCTATGGCCGTATTCACGACACCCCCAATATCTTCGTGGCGGATGCAAGCCTTCACGTCACCAACGGCGGCTTCAATCCCGCACTGACAATCATGGCCCTGGGATACTGGATCGGTGAGTACATTACAAAGGAATGGCAAAAAGGAAATCGGTTTGCTTAAGCATCGGACCACAGCCATTGTTTTGAAGGACCCACAATGAACCGGTTCCGGAAATCCCTCCGCTTGGCGTCAATCGTGCTGGGGTCGCTGCTGGTGATTCTCGTCGGGTTCATTGACTTCTGGGATACAGCTTCTCCCCTCACGACCTGTGCGTCATGCCACGAGATCGAAAGCTCTTCAGACGTGTGGGCACACAGCGGCCACCGATCGTTCACATGCNNCACGGCTCTGCGTTCAGCAATGGATTCCATAGTCTGACGGAAAAGGCGGGAATGGTGGTACATCATTTCTCCGGAACCGGAAACACGACCGTCAAGTTGGATGAGGCACAGGTCGTCGACATGCTGGGTAACTGCAAACGCTGCCACGGCATTGAATATGCCAAATGGTTGTCAGGAGGACATTCGGCGACGTATGCGGCGATATTCCTCAATGAAAAGCACAATTCCAAGGAGCAGCCGAATTCCGACTGCCTCCGCTGCCACGGAATGTTTTTCGAGGGAACCATCCACGATTTGTTGACGCCGGTAAGCACGAAAGGTCCGTGGGTCATCAAACGGCCTGAGGAGTCGGTTCGACCTGTGATCCCGTGCCTCACATGCCATCAGCTTCATCGTCACGGCTCCCCGGCTGTTTCCCCCGACTACTCTGACCCCAGGATGATTTTCTATACGGCTTCGCCTGATACGTTCAACGTTCTCTTTTACGATCGGTATGAGAATATGCACATCGATGTGGCCAATCAGCCGCCGGTGGAGATCTTCGATGGAATTCGTGTAGTGGACGCTTCAACCGATCCTCGCCAGCAGCTCTGCATCCGATGTCATGCGCCCAACGCTTTTCATGCTGCCGGATCGAGCGACGATAGAACCCCCCGCGGAGTACACGAGGGCANNAACCCCAGAAACAGCTGCGTCAACTGTCATCCCGCCATGTCGGATTGCGGACGCGACGTGACCACCATGAACACGACCTTTGCGGATGGGAAGAGTCCGCACAACATCCATTTTGTGCGGTGCGTGGATTGTCACACCAAAGGTATTCCGCAAAAACCATCCTGAGGAGTCCCACCCGGGCGCGAAACGAAAGAAGTTCAATCTCCAATTTCCCACATAGCAAATTCCAAAAGAACGAACAATACCCCACCGCTGCAATATTCGCGGTTTTCCCCCGAAAAACTCTCCGCCCGCCTACCCAATTGGCAAGTACATTTCAGAGCATTGCGTTCTGCTCCTGTATTCCGATTGATGAAAAGCCGATGACAAATCGTTGCAATCATTTGCATCGTGGTGATACCATGTTCCTCTGACAGTTATACATTGGATATCACATAGTGATATCCACCTCCAGACAATTCAATCACAATCAACTTCGACGATCATGAAAACATACATTCTTGGAAGCCTCATTCTTTTCTCATTTGCGGCGAAAGCACAGGTAGTATCTGTGCCAGAATATGACCTGCATGCCGGCGAGAGGCTGAGGCAGGATTTTGTCGCGTATGATACCAGCTACATCGAAAAGAGGACTGCAGCAGGCATCAAAGCAAAAGCCCTGGCAAAGAAGGTGTTTGAACTGGAAGGAAAAGGCTTTAACACCGCTTGTCTCCATCAGATACTGTATGAGGCGGGATCGCTGTTGTACTCTTCGGCAAATTTCACTCTTATAAACCAGCGTTTGAATGATTTGGAAGCGGCCATTTCCTCTCCCATTCGCCAAACCAGCATTGAGACGGAGGATACNNGAGAGCTATGGCAGATGTTATGTCGAATGGTTCCTGAAAGTGGTCGCCTCCTACGACCAACTCGAAAAAACCGCGAGTGCAAATCCCGCACCTTCGCCTCTGCCACGGTTCTTAGAACGGGTGAACACATCCCGCAAATTGGAAGACTATCTCACTTCCATTGCAGTTTCCGACGTCAGAAAGACGGGCGTTGACAATGAACGCGAGTACAATGAGATGCATGCCACGTTGATGCAGATGCTCCTTAAGGGAAGCCCTCGGAATTACGTTGTCGATTCTTCACTCAAACAATCATTAAGCAACTTGATATTGCACAAGCTGCGCAACCCCGTCACCGGTTGGTGGGGCGAAAGCTATGTGCGCAACGGACATGTCGAGTTTGTCGACGACCTGAGCATTACCTTCCATACCGTATCATACCTGAAAGGAAATGTGCCTGATATGGATAAAGTGATTGGCACTCTCCTGGCGGTCAAGAATGTTCCCTATCCGGTCGGATGGTTGTGGAAGGGTGCGTATTGGAATCACAACAACATGGACATCGTGACGCTTTTTCAATATGGGTGGCACCAGGCAACCGAGCTGCAACGAAATGCAATGGGTCAGGAAATTGACTCGATGCTCCAATGGTGCTTGACCACTTCCCTGCAACCCGACGGTTCATTCAAGATCATACCTGAAGACGGTTCGATTGAAGAAGCAGAGTATTACGGCGTATCATTTTTGGCGCGTATTGGCTATTTTGACAAATCGAAGCGGTTTTGGACCTCGCGGGAATTTTCAGAAGCCAGCGGAGTGAAAGACAGGATTGTTGCTTACATAAAACAACATCAGAACTCCGGCGGCTCTGGAGGCGCCTATTACAAGAACGCACTTGAAGCGTTGGGTTACCAGGAAAAATAGGAAGCTCATCATCGCCCCGAGGCACACCAGGAGTTCCTCTTGTGTTATCTGTTGCATACAGAAGACACAGTAAAGGAGATGAGCTATGCGGAGATTGGTCGTGTTCAATTCGGTGTCGTTGGATGGCTTCTTTGTCGATGCAAAGGGGGACATGAGCTGGGCACACAACAACCATCCGGAATTCGACGCATTTGTCCAGGACAATGCCTGCACAGGTGGTGTGTTGCTGTTTGGGAGGATTACCTACGAGATGATGGCAGGCTTCTGGCCTACCCCCCAAGCGATCAAGGCCTATCCGGTCGTTGCCGAGGGGATGAACTCTCTGCCGAAGGTTGTGTTTTCAAGGACGCTCGATAAGGCGACCTGGAACAACACAAAGCTGGTGAAGACCGGGATGGCGGCGGAAATTCGAACAATGAAGAGCCAGTCCGGCAAAGATATTNNTGGGAAGCGGCAGCATAGTGTCGCAATTGGCGCAGGAAGGAGTGATCGACGAGTACCAGTGTGTGGTGATCCCCGTCGTCCTTGGCAAGGGAAGGACGATGTTCGACGGCGTCAAAGGAAGGATCAATCTGCGGCTGACAAAATCACGGGTCTTCGCCAATGGGAATGTCTTTCTCTGCTACGAACGGAAGGCGTGACCGGGCAACACCGTGCGCCCCATTTGGGAATGATGATTGTTTGCATCGCTTTCAAGACGATGTTTTTACAGGCGTATCATCGAGGAGAACTCTCATGAGCAGAACCGTGTCGTCCCTTGTGCGCAGCCTTGTTGTTCTTTTGTTCGGCGTGTCTCAGGCACTTCTCGCTCAGCCTGGAGAAGGCGCGAAGGCACTNNGCTCGTTGAAAACAAGACAACCGTGACTATCGGCAGCACGAAGGCGGCCGAAGCAATGGCGGCCCGGCTGAAATCTGCAGGCTTTGCGGACTCCGACATTTCCCTCGTTGGCCCGCGGCCGCAGAATATGAACCTTGTTGTGCGATACCGAGGCAAAAGTTCACTTCGCCCCATCCTGTTCTTTGGACATCTCGATGTTGTCGAAGCTCTTCGGCAGGATTGGTCGGTTGATCCGTTCGTCTTTCTTGAGAGGGACGGCTTTTTCTATGGCCGTGGCTCCTCGGATATGAAGGATGAGGATGCCACCATTGTGGCTAATCTTATACGCTTGAAACGGGAAGGTTATACGCCGAAGAGAGACATCATCGTGGCGTTAACGGAACACGAAGAAACTGGCGACGCAAACGGCATCCAGTGGCTCATCACCAATCGACGGGACCTCATTGATGCGGAGTTCGCGATCAACCTTGAGGGGGGTGGAGGCGAAAGCAAAAGTGGGAATCCCATCTTGATGAAGATTCAGACTGGTGAGAAGGTCTATCTTGACTTTCAGCTCGAGGTAAAAAACAAGGGGGGTCACAGCTCGCGGCCGGTAAAAGACAATGCCATCTACCGGCTTGCGGCGGGACTCAACCGCCTGGCGGAGTATGAATTCCCCATCAGGCTCAATGAAACCACCCGGACATTCTTTGAACGGGCAGCAGGAAATGCAACCGGTCAGAATGCCGCAGATATGCTGGCAATCTTGAAATCACCCATTGATACAGCCGCGTCCTATCGCCTTGCCGCATCTTCCCCTTATTTCAATGCGTTATTGCGGACAACCTGTGTTGCCACGATGCTCTCAGGTGGTCACGCCAACAATGCATTGCCACAAAGCGCCCGTGCGGTTGTCAATTGCCGCATGCTGCCCGAGGATTCCAGGGAAAACGTCGTCGCAACCCTGACCCGTGTTCTTGCTGACAGCGGAATCACCATTTCCCAGATCGGCAACATGGATGTGAGTCCCCTCTCACCGATCCGTCGAGAGGTGTTCGATAACGTCGAAAAGCTTACTGCAACGATCTGGCCGGGAGTTGTGGTGACCCCGGTAATGTCCACCGGAGCATCCGATGGCAGATTCCTTCGCAAGGCAGGATTTCCGGTTTATGGTGTCTCAGGGATCTTCGCTGATATGGACGACAATCGTGCCCATGGCAGAGACGAACGCATTGGCGTGAAGGATTTCTACACCGGGGTCGAGTTTATGTACAGGTTTATCAAAGCGATTGCCTCGTGAATAGAACGCGGTTGAATGATCAACTGTCTCAAAACGTACTGACAATCAGGAGGTATCCATGAAATCAGCAATCATCAAGGTTCTTATCATCGCAGCGCTTACTATGGTACTGGCCGGCTGTTTTCCCGGCGGCCATTCGTATACGCCCCAGGAGCCCGCGGGATTCTTTTCGGGAATCTGGCACGGCTGGATCGCTCCGTTATCGCTGATAGTAGGATTCTTCAATAGCGAAATCAGGATTTACGAATCGTTCAATACCGGCTGGTGGTATGATTTCGGATTCTACATCGCCATCATTTCGGGGTTTGGCGGCCTCTCCCTTTTTCGCGGCAAGAAAAAGAAGGACGAAACAAAATAGACGTCCGGCGAGAATGGATGACGTTCCCTACAGACACAAGTCGTACGCCACTGACTTCATAATTGGAACGAAAGGACTCATCGTTGATTCTTGGTATCGTCATGCTTATTGTTTCCAGCCTTTGGATCTGTTCTGAGATCCTGTTGGCCCGGACCAAACACTCTCAATCGACGGATACACAGNNACTGACAAATCGTCGTTGCGCGTTTTGTGGATTACCATTGCGCTTTCTGTAAACACTGGCGTCGTTTTGGGGGTCTTGGGCATCGGTTACTTCGGGCAAGGATCTCAACTTTTCCCTTGGGCCGGCCTCATTCTTATTGTTTCCGGACTGGCCCTTCGCTGGCTCGCCATAGTTTCGCTCAAGAGTCAATTCACGGTCGATGTGTCTATCAAGAAGGATCATCGCATCGTTAAGGGCGGCGTGTATCGGTATGTCCGGCATCCAGCATATGCGGGCAGTTTGCTTTCGTTCCTCGGTCTGGGAGTGTTCTTTGCCAATTACTGCAGTGTGCTTGTGATCTTCGTGCCGATCTGCGCGGCTTTCTTCTACAGGATTCACATCGAGGAGAATGCTCTCGTTGAGACGTTTGGTAACGAGTACATCAACTACTGCAAGTCGACCAAGCGGTTGATTCCGGGGATATATTGACACCTGCGGACTAACCACCCCGCAGCGCCTTCTACTTCTCCCAGGCGAAGGATCCTCTGCTCAATTCGCACACGAACGATCTGGTTTGAGTCAGGCGAATTGAGTATAATGGAACCCGAGGTTTAAAGAAATGATTCAACAGCGCGATCATCCATTACATGTACGCCAAAGCTTATGGAGGTCAACGCCGGAGGTTATTGTCCTCCTGATTCCCGCAGGAATGAATACATCCAGCCGATGCACAACAATCTTCCTATTTTTGTTGTTCGAAGACCGAAGCAGTCACTTCCCTTGCTCTGGCCGAGGATGAAGTCGTATATTTGAATTGCTGCAAGCAGATGCAGATGCGGACCTACTCGTAGTTATCGGAAGTCATTATGGAAACTCTCAGGGCCGATTTCGGGGATATTGCGGCCGGGTTGTTTGTTACGTCCATTGGATCGATTGCCGTCGTGATCGCTTTGTTCCGCTTGAGGAATAAGGATTTTTCACTCCTCAATTTCGGTTTCTTTTGTCTCATCTACGGGGTTCGACCCCTTGCACAATCTCCTACGATGAAGACGCTCGTGGGATTCCCTTTCACAATTCCATATTTTGAGATATTTCTCACGTACATCGTGGGCATCCCGATGTCGGCCTTTCTTGTTGAAGTGTTTGGGCCCGGTCTCTTCAACTCAATCCTCTGGGTTTACCGCTCCATCATCGCCTATACAGTTGTCGTTCTTGGGCTTGACCTCCTCCGGCTGGGGATCTCGCCAGGTCCATTGTTTAACCCGTTTGTCGTTGTCTTGTGGTGCACGGTGTGGGCTGTCAATCTCCTGTTTGTGAAACGACGACCGGAGATCGAATTGACTGCATTACGAACGGCATTTTCGATCCTGCTCATCGCCGTCGCTCACGACCAAATTGTCAATATGCGTCTCCTCCCTTGGACCGTTCATTTTGAGCACGTCAGCTTTCTCGTGTTTTGTCTCGGTTTGGGATTTGTAGCAGTGCATCACTTCTTTTCCAACGAGAGAAAGCTGCTGACCGTTGAGCAGGAAATTGCCATCGCCCGGCGGATCCAGTATTCAAATCTTCCCGAGACGTTTGGATCGCGCGGCGGGGTTGAAATCGCTGCACGATATGTTCCCATGTCAACAGTGGCCGGTGATTTCTACGATATCCACTATGAGAAAGGCAAGGGTGTTGGCATCCTCATTGCCGACGTGTCGGGACACGGAGTAGGTGCGGCGCTCATTGGTTCCATGTTGAAGATTGCCTATGCCTCGCAGACTGATCATCTCTCTGATCCCGCAAAAGTTCTGACGGAAATAAATCGGATTCTCCAGGGAAAGATTGAGAACTCATTTGTCACGGCCTGTGCTGTGTTCATTGATACCGCCAAGAGGAGAATCCTCTACGCCAATGCCGGACATCCGCCGCCGCTGTTGTTAAGCGCTTCGAAAAATCAGAAGCAGAGGCTCTCGATCGGTGGTACGATCCTGGGACCTTTTCCAGACTCATCGTACGACAACGGCTCTCTCGATTATGCAAAGGACGATCGGTTGGTCCTCTATACCGACGGCATCATCGAAGCAGGAAGCAAGACCGGGGAGTTGTTTGGCCAGGATCGGATGGAGACCTTTCTTGAGGCGCATTCCTCGGATTCCGCCGACCGAACCTCCGACCAACTCTTGGAACACCTTCGTTCATGGTCGGGCAGATCACGGGGATCATCGTATGAAGACGATCTTACGCTGGTCGTCATGGACATCGTTGCACAAATGAATTCCTGAGGAAGGAGAACCTGACCGACATGAAGATCAAGGGAGCCACTACCGTACAGGAGTACTTAAACGCACTTCCGCCCGAACGGAAAAATGCCCTCATCGCCGTCCGTGCTGAAATACTCTCCAATTTGCCCAAAGGATACGAAGAGGTGTTCGCCTATGGAATGCTGGGATATGTTATCCCGCTGAAACGGTACCCTGTGACACATAACAAGCAGCCGCTCTTGTTGGCAGCACTCGCGTCACAAAAGAACTATATGACCGTATATCTTATGACGGTGTATGGGGACAAAAAGACCGAAGCGTGGTTCAGGGATGCGTATGCGAAGAGTGGGAAAAAGCTCGATATGGGAAAATCATGTGTTCATTTTAAGAAACTCGACGATCTTCCTCTTGACCTTATAGGAAAGGTCATAGCGAGAGTTTCGGTTGAGCAGTACATAAAGCACTATGAATTGTATTCGACGCCGAAGAAGGGTTGATCGAAACAGCTTTTCATTCATTCTTGACAACAACTCTCACGCCTCCCATGCCGATTCAAGCCCGGTACGTCCACACCAATCTCATCGCTCGCGATTGGCAATCACTCTCCCGCTTTTATTGCGATGTATTCGGGTGCCATTCTGTCCCGCCCGAAAGGCACTACAAGGGAAGCGACCTTGAACGCGGAACGGGCATTCCCGGTTCAGAACTTCATGGAGTCCACCTCAGACTTCCCGGGTTCGCGGATGACGGGCCAACACTCGAAATCTACACATACACACTCCTCGAACCGGGCCCCGTGCCTGCTGTTAATCGACTTGGATTCGGACACATAGCATTCACGGTAGACAATGTGCCGGCGGCCCGGGAAGCTGTCGTCGCTGCAGGCGGAGCCGTCGCAGGAGAAATCGTGACCCTTGCACTTGCCACAGGTGCAAAGGTAACATTGTGCTATGCGAGAGATCCTGAAGGGAATATTATNNTGAGGAGAAATGCCATGAGTACGAGGACCTCGAATTCCAACGATCTGCACACCAATGCACTCGTCCTTTCCCTTGTATGCTGCAAGCTCCTCATTCATATTCTGACCAATATCTTTGGCGGTTACGGATACGTCAGGGATGAATTCTACTATATTGCCTGCAGCAATCACATGGCGTGGGGCTATGTTGATCAACCTCCGTTTTCGATTGCCGCGCTTTGGCTCAGCCGAACGCTTTTTGGTGATACACTCTTTGCTCTTCGGCTCTTTCCCGCGGTTTCAGGCGCCCTCGTCACAGGATTGACCTGTCTGATAACAAGAGAGATGGGAGGCAAACGATATGCCCAGGTCCTGGCGGCATTGTGCGTCATGGCCGCTCCGCTTTGTCTTGGAATGGATTCAGTGTTTTCCATGAATTCCTTCGACTCACTCTTTTGGACTCTCGCCCTGTATTTGATCGTTCTCATCACCAAGACGGACGAGAAGAAACACTGGATTGCGCTGGGCATAACGCTGGGATTGGGTTTACTCAACAAGATTAGTGTGCTCTGGCTGAGCGCAGGTCTTATTGCAGGGCTGCTCCTCACCCCCCACCGCCAGGCACTGTTATCACGAAAAGCCTGGATTGCTGCAGCAATTGCGCTCGGACTCTTCTTGCCCCATATCCTTTGGCAATTGGCCAATGGTTTCCCCACGCTGGAGTTTATCAGAAATGCCGGATCGAACAAGTACGTCGGTCTTTCTTCCCTGGACCTGTTTGTTCAGCAGGCGATCTTCATGAACCCACTCACATTTCCGATATGGATATCGGGAGTCTTCTACGTGCTGATTTCGAAACGCGGCCGGCAATTCGTCGTTCTTCCCATTATTTACATCACCGTGTTCCTTATTCTCGCCATCAACAGGAATGTCAAGGCGGAATATCTTACACCCTTGATCCCAATGCTCTTTGCTATGGGGGCTTTGGCTTTCGAGGCATTCACCATAAGATTCCCGATGCGTACTCTCAAACCTCTCATTCTTGTGCTCGTGGGAGTAGCTGGCATTTGTCTTTCGCCATTCGTCCTGGCTGTGCTCCCTGTGGAGACGTTCATATCGTACTCCAAGACCCTCGGCGTGAAGCCCACCCAATCGGAGAACAACAACTCGCTCAACAGACTGCCGCAGCATTATGCCGACATGTTTGGATGGGAGGAGATGACGGCAACTGTCGCCGGGGCNNGGTCTATCACCCGAAGACAGAGCGAAATGCGCCATCATGTGCAGCAACTATGGAGAGGCGGGCGCAATCGATTTTTTTGGACGACGGTACGGACTGCCGGGAGCCATCAGCGGACACAACAACTATTGGCTATGGGGACCGCGAAGCGCCACGGGCGAAATTGTTATTCGCATGGGCGGCTCGGAAGACGCATTGAAAGCCTCGTATGCCGAAGTTGTTCGGGCGGGGATCTTCACGAACGGCTATTGCATGCCGTATGAAAACAACATGACCCTCTGGATCTGCCGGCACCGGCACACACCCCTGGATGCCGATTGGGCACGGTTCAAGTCGTATCACTGACGGCTATCGTCAGCATTGACGAGATAGCCATTCATCAGATTTCCGTGGACGATAAAGCGATCACTGTGGCACGAGGCACATGTCTGTGACACCAACAAGCATGACACCGGGTAAGGAACGTGGAAATGATCTGCGTATCCTGACAGGTCTTTCATTGGGCCTTTTCTGCTATCATATGCTTACCGCTGTTCTGTCCAGCTACGGCTATTTCATCGATGAGTTTTATTATATCGCTTGTTCAAAGCATCTCGCCTTTGGGTATGTGGATCATCCTCCGCTCTCGATTTTCCTGCTTGCACTGAACCGCACTGTCGTTGGTGAATCAATACCAGCAATGCGACTGCTCCCGGCATTGGCCTCCGCAGCAAATGTATTTATGACCGGCCTGATCGCGCGCGAACTTGGAGGAAAAGGTGGAGCAGTTGTTATTGCGGCACTTGCTGCAATCGCCATGCCTGTTCTTCTACTCATGGGCAGCTTTTATTCCATGAATGCCTTTGAACCGCTGATCTGGACTGGTATCATCCTTCTGGTCGTGAAGCTTGTGCGCAACGACAACCCCCGATATTGGTTGGCGATCGGATTGCTGGTGGGAATCGGGCTGGAAGTCAAGCACACCATGATCGTCTATGCGGCGGCACTCTTTCTGGGAATGCTCCTTACCAATGCCCGACGACTCCTGTGGAACCGTTGGGTTCTCCTGGGAGCGCTCGCGTGCCTTCTTCTTCTCCTGCCGAATATTGTCTGGCAATTCCTGAATGGNNCCGTCGCTGGAGTTCTATCGCAATGCGATGATCAACAAGAACGTGCCAAGGGGACCACTTCATGTTATTCTTGACCAGATTCTTTTCACAAATCCCTTTGCCCTTCCGTTGTGGATTTCTGGACTGGTCTCTATGTTTGTGGTGCCTGATGTCAGGAAGTACCGCTTCTTTGGCTGGACATTTCTTGTTCTTGTTCTCATGATGGTTCTGACTCGATCGAGTCGACCCGACAGAATTGCGGCGATTTATCCCATCCTATTCGCCGCCGGCGCCGTGACGATTGAGAAGCTGCGCTATCTCTCTGTGCAACGATATGCNNCTCCCATTTTCACCCCGCATCTTCCCCCCACCGAACTCAAAGGGTATCTTTTAACTCTGGGAGTTTCCATTAGTCTTGAGAAGGGAAAGATGAACGAACCGATCCCGCAATGGCTGGCAGACCGGCTCGGATGGAAGGAACTGGCCTACGATGTAGCAGCAGTGTATCATTCGCTGTCGCCGGAGGAACAGCGAAATGCGGTCATCATCAGCACCAACTATGGTGAAGCGGGGGCGCTTGATCTGTATGCCCCGGAGTTCGGCTTGCCGCGCGTCTTTGCTACGCATAACAGCTATCATTCCTGGGGTCCCCCTCCGGATTCAACCAGGACGTTCATCGGAGTGTATGTTTCGCGTGCCGATCTTGTCAGTCGGTTCGACAGCGTCCNNGCAATCGACACCTGCGCGGATTGCACGCGTCCCCAACAACAGATCCCCATCTCTATCGCCCGTGGACCCAGGTTTCTCATTTCAAGAGAATGGGCAAATTTCAAAATATATGACTGAAGTACCCAAATTGACCCGTTTGAATCTGGAGCATTTTTTGGGTATGTTTGAATTCCACATCAACGTGCTCAAACTCCTATGAAAATTCTCCCTCTGTTTGCGTGTGTTGGATTGATGCTGTTTTCCGGATGTGTCCAGTCCATCGCTGTCAGCACCATGGGGGGACTCGTCGACGAGGGCTTTTCTGCCTTTACAGAAGAAGATGATCTGGCATTCGCAGAGAAAGCCCTGCCCGGCAATCTGAAACTCCTTGNNAGAACGAGCGTCTTCTTCGGCTCGCCAGTGAAGGTTACAGCAGCTACGCGTTGGGGTTCCTTGAGGACAAAGAGCCCGACCGTGCGCGGGAATTCTATCTTCGCGGACGCAATTTCGGACTCCGCATTCTCCGGCAGGACGAGGAGTTGGCGAAAGCGCTGGATGGCACTCCCGACGATCTGAAGGCAGCATTGGATCAACGCGGGCCGGAGGACGTGCCGGCCGCATTCTGGACAGCCTTCGGCTGGGGAAGCTATATTTATTTGTCGCTGCAGAACACTGACGCTATTGGTGACCTGCCCCGTGCAGAAGCGTTGATGCAATTTGTGGCGAAGAACGATTCGTCGTTTTACTATGCGGGAGCAGATCTCTTTCTCGGCACACTATATGGCAGCCGTCCCAAAATCCTCGGCGGCGACCCTGAAATCTCCAAACACCATTTTGAGCGCGCCCTCCGGATTAGCGGGGGGAAGTTTCTTCTGACCTACGTCTATTACGCCCGTTCCTATGCCGNNGAGGAATTGCTGAACAAGGTACGCGATACGCCGCTTGACGTGCTCCCGGAATTCAAACTGGCGAATGCCATTGCAAAGGAAAAAGCCAGGATGTTGTTGGAGAAGAAGTCCGATCTTTTCTAAGATCCGGATGCCTGCCATGATTGGGACTCAGAACCGCAAACCGTAAAAGGAGCGACTTGAGATGACGATGAAACGGATACTTTTAGCAATTGTCATTGCCGTGGCGCTGAATGCCACACCCAGAGTTCAAGCACAGCAATACACCATAAAGTTTGCCACGCTCGCCACCGAAGGGACAACATGGCTGAATGTGATGCATGAGTTTGATCAGGCCATCAGGAAGGAAAGCGGCGGGAGGATGGGGTTCAAGATTTATGGCGGCGGGGTTCAGGGCGAAGACAAGGATGTCATGCGAAAAATCCGTCTCGGTCAGATCCAGAGCGCAGGCGTTACAGGAATTGGTATTGGAGAAATTTCCGCAAAGCTCCGCATTCTGGACGCGCCGTTTCTGTTTCAAGACTACCAGGAAGTGGACCACCTCCATCAGGTGATGGATCCAGAATTCGAGCAGGAACTTCAGAAGAACGACTTTATCCTCCTCGGCTGGGCCGAAGTCGGGTTCGTCTATGTGCTCACCAACCAGCCCGTGCGTACCGTCGCCGACATGAACGGCGTGAAGATGTGGATGTGGGAAGGAGACGCCATCGCGGAAGCGGCATTCCATGCTCTTGGCATCAATCCCATTCCCCTGTCGGTGGTGGATGTGTTGACGTCACTCCAGACCGGATTAATCAACGGTGCCTATACGTCGCCCCTGGCGGCGCTGGCGATGCAGTGGAATACTCGTGTGAAGTACATGATGGGCGTACCGCTGGCAGACGCCGCGGGGGCAGTGGTGCTCTCCAAGAAGTTTTACGACAAGCTCCCTCCAGACTTGCAGGAGATCCTTCTCCGCAACGGCCGGAAGTACATGGTTGAGCTGACGCAGAAGTCCAGGCAGGAAAATGCCAACGCCATCGAAACAATGAAGAAAAACGGACTGCAGGTGATCGACGTGACGTCGCCAAAGACCCTTCAGGAATTTCAGGCAATGGGACTAAAGGCACGGCAATCGCTGGTGGGGAAACTTTACGACCAAGGTTGGCTCGACAAGGTTGAGAAAACCGTGAGCGATGTTCGCGCGGGACGGCGCTCCGGCAAATGAGCATCATCCGTCAATTCAGCAAATTGCTCGTGAGCGTAGAGACCGCGTTACTAGTGCTGTTTCTTACCGTGATGATTGTTCTGGCATTTGCGCAGGTGGTAATGCGCAATGTGTTCGGCACAGGGTTTCTCTGGGGCGATCCGTTGGTCAGGCACCTGGTGCTTTGGTCGGGGTTTTTCGGCGCATCTCTTGCCGCAAGTCAGGAGCGGCACATCAGCATCGATGCGCTGACGAAATTCTTCAGTCCGAGAATCAAGCACTGGGTTCAGGTGCTGACCAACCTGTTTGCGACGGTGGTTTGCTACTTCCTCGGGAGTTCAGCCTGGGGCTTTATGATCGATGAACGCTCGAACGGTGGTGAAGCGTTTCTGTCCATTCCTTCCTGGATACCTTTGCTGATCATCCCGATTGGGTACTGGCTCCTCGCTCTGCACTTCCTTCTGAATTCCATTGATAACGCGGCACAGGCGGTCGCTCCGTCGGTGGAGGAGGCGCACTAATATGGAAGGAACGCTCATTGGTATCGCCATCGCCTTGTTCGCCCTGCTTGGAGCGCCGCTCTTTGTGATTATCGGAGCGATCGCCATGCTGGCATTCACGTCGCAGGGGATCGACCCGTCCGTGATGATGGTGGATCTGAACCGCATTGCGACCAATCCCACACTTGTTGCCATCCCGCTCTTCACATTTGCCGGTTACGCACTCGCGGAGAGCAAGGCTCCGACCCGGTTGGTGAACCTCTCACGTGCATTCTTCGGCTGGTTCCCCGGCGGACTCGCCGTCGTGGTGCTCGTGACCTGCGCCCTTTTTACGGCTTTTACCGGTGCGTCGGGGGTTACGATTGTTGCGCTCGGTGGTCTGCTGTACCCCATGCTGCTCGGCGAACAGTACCCTGAGAAATTCTCGCTCGGTCTGGTGACGACATCGGGAAGCCTCGGACTTCTCTTTCCGCCGAGCTTGCCGATCATTCTTTATGCCCTCGTTACAGCAATCAGCGTCGACAAGCTGTTTACCGCGGGGATCCTGCCGGGCGTTCTCCTCGTCGTCATGCTGTCAGGCTACGCAATCTGGCAAGGAAAGAAGCATCGCGTTCCACGGCATCCGTTTACCTGGGGCGAAGTATTCAAAACAATGCGTGCGGCAATTTGGGAGATCCCCCTTCCCGTCATTATTATTGGAGGAATATATTCGGGGATATTTACGGCAACGGAAGCCGCATCGGTGACGGCGTTTTACGTACTGGTGGTGGAAGTGTTTGTCTACAAAGACCTGCATCTCTTCCGTGACATCCCGCGCGTCATGCGTGAAAGCATGTTGCTTGTGGGAGCAATCCTGATGATCATCGGCGTCGCAATGGGACTGACGAACTACCTGGTTGATCAGGAAGTGCCTCAGCAGCTCTTTGAAATGACCAAGTCACTGATCAGCAGCCCGGTGATGTTCCTGGTGGTCTTGAACGCGTTTCTCATCGTTGTGGGGATGATGATGGATATTTTTTCCGCCATCATCGTGGTTGTGCCTTTGATTACCCCTATTGCCGCATCGTACGGGATCGATCCTGTTCACCTTGGTATCATTTTCCTTGCGAATCTGGAGATTGGCTATCTTACGCCGCCCGTAGGTCTTAATCTGTTCATTTCCAGTCTGCGGTTCAACAAGACTGTCCTTTCGGTGACGTATGCAACGTTGTCGTTTATCGGGATCCTGCTGATTGCGCTCATGGTCATTACCTACGTGCCCGATCTGAGTCTGTTCCTCGTCAGAGCAATGGGAACGAAGTAGAAGACATTTTGCATTTTGAATTGTCAATTTTGAATTTGAGTTGATCGGACGTTGCGCATTGTCAGTATGGTTGCTGTCTTCTTCGGGCGCTCGGTAGTGAAAATCCTGTTGACAACAAGGGATTAATTCGGAGAACCGGAGTCCGCATATCGCATGATCCTTCCAACGTTGCTTGAACGTTTCCTGCACCGCCTTCATCTCCTTCCCACTCCCGTGTTGGATGTCTTCGGCAATGTTCTCTTCGGACGTCTCCTCGCTGTTGCTGTCCGTCGGGGCGTCTTTGAGACTGTGGCGCACAACGCTCTTCCCATAGAAGACATCGCCTCAAAGACGGGAATGGACGTGCACGCTGCCAGCCTTCTCTGTGAAGCGCTCACCGTTTCCNNGGAAATCTGGTACACGGTATTCTGCCTCGCCCGAAGCGCAGCGGTGGCTTCTTCGTGATTCGCCGCAATCGTTGCATCACTTGATCGCATATTTTGAGACGCTGCACCATCGCTGGCTGAGCATCGAATACTCGCTCGACCATGGCCATCCCGAACGCCCGTACTACGAAGCGTTCGGTCCCAGCGATTGGGAGACGTATGTCCTTGGGATGCGGGACCTTACCCGGCTGCTTCTTCCGCGAGTCATGAAACGGCTTCGTCTCCCGGCCGATGGCGGTTCGCTGCTTGATATCGGCGCTTCCCATGGGCTCTACACTCTTGCGTGCTGCAAGCGCGCACCGAGCCTCAAGGCTACAATGATGGATTTCGCTCCTGCTTTGGCCCACGCAACGAAGTTTGTTGATGCCGAAGGCATGCATTCACGGATACGATTCGTCCCCGGCGATTTTACGAAAGCTGCCTTCCCCGGGAAACAGGACGTGGTGCTGATGTTCAACATTATTCATGGATTTGACGCTGAGACGAACCGCAGGCTTGTCAGGCAGGCTCTCGATGCGCTTGCCGATACCGGAAGGCTGTACATTCTCGATCAGTTCGCAACACGACATCGTGGATCGAGCCTTGCCAAATTCATCCCGCTCATGGTCGGCGCCAACTTGCTGAACGAGGTGGGAGGAACCGTGCACAGTGTGAACGACGTAAGAGACTGGTGTGGGAAACATGCTGTTGTGCATGTGAGAAACCTGGGAATCCCGGGAGTGGGCTTGGCAGAATGCGTCAAATCATGAATGAATTTGGTGACGCAGTTCATCCCCTGAATAAAGGCTTCATGTGATGAATTCAATTGATCACCAGGCAGAGAGGAAACTCCAGCTCCTTTATCTGTTAAATGCCGCACTCCTTATTGCGCATGAGATTGATTCGGCGTACTGGAAGGAATGGGATCTCTTCGGGATTCCAGGCGGAATTCAATTCTTCCTTCTCTTGAATTTCCTCCTTGCTCTACTTGTCCTTTTCGGTTTCGCCCTTCTCCTCCAGGGAAAAAAATCAGGTCTCGTTTGTTCTTGTTGCCTTTCCAGCGCGGGGGTCATGGCTTTTCTTGTGCATGGATATTTCATGTTGACTGGACACCCGGAGTTTATGCTCCCCGTGTCGGAATCGATTCTCGTGGCAACGTTCATCGTCTCGGTTACTCAGGGATTTGTGACACTCAGGAGGTTTACATGAAATCAGCCAACGCGACCAGATCCTCCTGGCAGTCATTCGTATTCGACTAACGAACCCCAGGATTTCTTCTCAAGAGTCTGGCACTACTGGCTCGCTCCCCTTTCGTTGATCGTGGGATTTTGTCAACAACGATGTCAGGATCTCTGATCCGTCGAATACCAGATGGTGGTATAGTGATGGATTTTCTACCGCCGTGATCTTGAGGTTTGGCGGCATTTCGCTTTTTCGTGGTAAGAAGAAAAAGGATGATCTGAAATAGCTGTTCGGGCAAATGCATGGAAGACACGAACCCTGCAATACTGGCTGCGGCGCAAACCTGTTCCGTACCAGGTGATGTTACAACTAATCTTGAACGGCATCTTTTGCTGGCTGCAGAGGCTGCACGCCGACACGCTGAGCTTGTCGCATTTCCTGAACTGTCACTTACCGGATACGAACCTCATCTCGCCAATGCGTGCGCGTTCTCCCCGGCCGATCCGAGAATCAACAAACTTCGGGTGTTCTCACGCGAATCTGGCATTACGATTATCGTGGGCGCACCGGTGAGGCTTGAGGGCGCGCTTTTTATCGGATCGTTCGTGATTTGCAGTGACGGCGCATGCCGAATCTACACCAAGCATTATCTTCACCCTGGCGAGGAGAGAGTGTTCCAGCCCGGTTCCGAGAATGTCGTGGTGAAGCTAGGAAACGAAACCATTGCTCCGGCAATATGCGCTGACATTGCTCATCCGGAACATCCCGAAAAGGCAGCGAACATGGGGGCAACAGTGTATGTTGCAAGCGCGCTCATCACATGCCAGGGATACGAGTCCGACTGTCGATTGCTTTCAACGTATGCAAAGACATACTCTATGTTGACGGTATTGGCCAATCATGGCGCTGAATCAGGAGGCTATGAATCTGCCGGACGCAGTGCAGTGTGGTCTCCCTCGGGAGAACTCCTCGCTGCTTTGCCTGGAACAGGTGAGGGGCTTGTCATCGCTGACAAACGCAATTCTGCGTGGACAGCGGGCGTCGTTGTGGCTGCCTGATGGCAACAGTAATGGGACGAACCCGATAGGAATTTGAATGAATGATCAAAGCCATTCTTTGGGATAATGATGGAGTTCTGGTCGATACTGAACCTCTGTATTTCGCCGCAACCAGGGAAGTCCTCGGTGAAGTCGGGATCATCCTGACGGAAGAAATGTACCGTGCTCTCATCCTCGTTGACGGAAGAGGCGCCTGGCACTTGGCTGAAGAACGGGGAGTATCGCCGAAAGAAATTGAGCGGCTTCGGACTGAACGCAATGAGCATTACGGCAGAATGATCGCCGACGGATTCAATATCATTGACGGCGCGGTCGAGACCCTCGGTNNAGCTCCCGAAAGGACCACTTTGATCTCATTCACCGATCATCCCGACTTCTGCACTTTTTTGATTTTGTCATCACGTCGGAAGACTTTCCAAAAAGCAAGCCCCTCCCGGATCCTTACCTTCTTGCAGTTGAGAGATGCCGGCTTTCAAGTGAGGAGTGCCTTGCAGTCGAAGATTCCGAACGGGGGCTGATCTCTGCCAAAGCTGCCGGAATTCATTGCTTCATCATCCCCACCCCACTTACACGGCACTCCAGCTTCGGAGCGGCCGACGCGGTCCTTGAAAGCATACGAGAAGTTCCCAACGCCCTTCGTAGTCTCCAGGCAAACCTCCCCTAACTCCTCATATAACTCTCTGATCTGCGGCAATGACGCCATCCCTGGTTCCCTTGGCAGGCTTGGCGTCTCCGTCAAATCTCCTGCTCCGCGAAATCGGTAAAAAACACTCGCCTTATCAGGTCGTAAGAGGAACTTCACCCTTGTCCGGGTGTTGTTATTACATAGCCTAAATTGCCCAATTGCTATGTCAATGGGTACAGTCTCATTCCGCAAGTCCGTAAAAGGACAGCGACGAATAACCGGCGCCTGTTGACGCCGGCATTTCCACAAGTAACAGGCTTCGCGTGCTTCAGTTTTTTGATGATCGCACTGCCGATAGACCAGCAATTTCCAGCGGAGAAGAACACTAATGGATGGCTACCGTCTTTCCTTCCAAGAAACTGCACGTTATTTTTCTCGTGCGCCAATGCGATGCCTCTTCCAGGTGGTGCTTCTCATGAGCGCGACTACCGCGCTTCAAGCTCAGTTTACGATCACACCAGTCAATTTACCACAAGTGTACGCCTCGTCGGTCGCGTGGGGGGATTACGACAACGACGGCTATCTTGATATCGCGATCATCGGAACCACGACAGCAGTGGCAGACTCCCTGGATCTTAAGAAAAACGTTGCCAGGATTTTTCATAACAACGGTGACGGAACGTTCACGGAAGATACGGCCGCCCACCTGATGCCAGTATGCATCGGAACGATTGCGTGGGGAGATTACGATAACGACGGTAATCTGGACCTGCTCTACGGCGGGGTCGACACACTCAATAACCAGGTGACCAAACTGTACCATAACGATGGGAACGGCAAGTTTACAACATTTACAGAGAACACGTCATCAACGTTTCACAGCTCGTCCTATGGGTGCGTGACATGGGGGGATTACAACAACGATGGGTTTCTCGATATCCTCGTGTCGGGAGTCGACCTGGGAAGCGCTCTTGCCGTTGCCAAGCTTTATCAGAACAACAAGAATGGCACGTTCACGGAAGTAACATCGGCTGTTCTGCAAGGCGTCAATGGATTAAGCAAAGTCAGCTTTGGAGATTACGACAACGACGGGTTTAAGGACATTCTTTTGAATGGCCGCACCACCCGCGACTGGTCAAACCCGCAATCGATGACAAAGCTTTATCATAACAACGGAGGGACCGGTTCGTTCACGGAGGATACTGCCGCCCATTTTGTTGGAGTCGCCCACGGGCCGACGGCGTTTGGAGATTTCAACAATGACGGATTTCTCGACGTTTTGGACATGGGGATTGTTGGCCCCGCAGTAGGTGGATCGGGATTTGTTCAGGTCGACACCACCATCATCTATCTCAACATCAATGGCACTGGGAGATTCACTCCCACGGTGGTACCCGCACTCGCAAAACCATTTCAAGCAAACGTCACCATCGGCGACTATGACGCAGATGGCAATCTCGATCTTCTGATGAACGGCTACCTGAGCGCCCCTGAGCTCTTCAAGGGAAATGGCGCTGGGAGCTTTACTTCACAAACGCTCGGCTCGCCGGAGTTGGCGTTTGGGGGAATAGCATGGGGAGATTTCAACAATGACGGCTACCTCGATGCCTTGGTTAGCGGTATACAATCATCCAACGGGGCCGATTATGCAGCTTTGCTGCGCAATTCCGGATCAGGAACCAGCTCTTCAAATCATGCGAACGCTGCTCCCTCACCGCCAACGGGTCTTGCTTCCGTCGTCAGTGGTGACACTGTCACCTTCACTTGGAACCGTGGCACTGATGGGCAAACGCCGCAGGCAGGATTGAGCTATTCCGTGAGGGTCGGGACAACTCCGGGCGGATCGGATGTCGTCTCCATTCCAGNNCCAGCCGCTTCCAATGGCAAAAGGCGGCTGTCTGCCAGTGGAGCCCAGGGGGAAAACATCAAGTGGATACTCCGCGGTCTGGCGTCAGGCACCTATTACTGGAGCATCCAATCAGTTGATGATGGGTATTTAGGGTCTACGTTCGCTACGGAACAGACCTTCACCGTTGGCGCCATCGCAGCAAAAGTGAAATTCATGCTTCAGGGACCATTCAGCACCATCAGCAATACGATGCTAAATACCCTTGCATCGGGCGGGACTCTGGCGGGACATTTTCATTCCGTCATCATTCCTTCGCGTGCCGTGGACAGCGTGGCGATCGAAATCCGTGACAGCCTCACCGCGGCAAAGTCCCATCATCAGGCTTTTACTCCGTGTTGGCTGTTGACTGACGGAACGATCTGTAGTTTTGCAGACACCACGCAGCCCTTTGTCACATTCAACGAACCCGCGGGCGCCTACTACGTGGCCCTCCATCATCGAAACCACCTGGCAGTGATGAGTGCTGCACCCATAGCACTCACCGGNNGCGGACGCCAATGCACTCTTTAGCTTCCTGAATCTCTCAAGTTATCTCAATGGTGATGTCAACCTCTCCGGCATTGTCACCGCCGCAGATGCCAATATACTCTATGGAAACCTCAATATGAGTTCCAACGTGCCGTAGCTTCCCCCCAAGGGGACACCCATGGTATGAGAGTGTTTGAAGGCGCTGTACTTACTATTCACAGAAGGGGTTTTACCATGCGAAGACTTTTTACGGCTCTCTTATTCCTTGGATGCATTGTCTCCTCCACTGTTGCCGACCCGCTCACTGCTACGCTGACAATCAAGAACTTTGCATTAGTCGGCAGCACATATTCGTTTGATATTTATGGATTGAGAACAAACGCAACCGACTCGATTTTTGTAGGCATCTCTTCCTTCTTTATCAACTACAACTCGTCCGGCTTGAGCACGCCAACGCTTACCAATGTCAATGCCAGCTACTCTGCAAATTCAAATTACAGCGCGATGACGGTGGCCATTGTCGGCGGGAAAATTGCGGTAACGGTAAACCGCACAGGGATCGGCCATTCGCTCTCGGCAATCGGACCTGACGGAGATCGCTTCTGTACTGTCAATCTTACCGTGACCAACGCGGCCCTGAGTTCCGGCATGTCCTGGGATGACGTCAACAGCGCCATCAGCACCACCAACAGCCAGCCGGTGACACAAACGTTCGCAGGCTCTGACAACTCGCCACTTCCGGTCCAGCTGGCGCTTTTCACTGCCGGCATCCTCACGGCCTCGCAGGTCCAGCTGCATTGGCAGACCGCAAGTGAGACCAACAATTATGGATTTGAGGTGGAACGCTCCGGGAGCGCGACGACCGGGTTCCAGACATTGGCGGGGAGTTTCCAGGCCGGTCATGGCACAACAACCGATCCTCATGATTATAACTGGACCGATAACAACGCGACAACGGCTGAACCCTGGTACCGCTTAAAACAAATTGATCTCGATCAGACGGCACACTACAGCGAGGCTTTGAAGGCGGGAACCATTGCCAGCGTTAAGGATCACGCAGCGATCGGCTTTCAGCTTTTGCAGAATTATCCAAACCCGTTCAATCCTGAAACAAACATCAAGTTCAGCGTCCAGAACACCGGGCTTGCCTCATTGAAAATCTACTCGATTATCGGACAGGAAGTGGCGACACTTTTCGATGGGACAGCGGAAGCAGGCAGGTTTTACTCGGTGACGCTCAACGGGCGGTCTCTTGCTTCAGGCGTGTATATCTACAGACTGATTTCGGGCAACAAAACCGATATCAAACGCCTCGTGCTCGTCAAGTAATCCTATATCGCAGGAACATTCTTCTCAACTCCCCATTTCTGCCGGATCTCTCGGTTTGAGGAGGCAGATTTGCCCGGGGATCCTCCCTCGTGTCAACGCATTGTGATCACACGTTCCTCCACAGACTCTCCGGCCTGCAATCGTACACGGTAATCTCCCTTCCTGCTCTGAAGAATGTCAAGGGGAACAACGTGGATCCCGCGTTGTTGGTCTTCTTCAAACACAGTCTCAACGTGGTGGCTCTTTGCAGTATCGGAGGACTGCTGAAGTTCCAGCGAGACTTTACCATCCTCGGGCAGTCGGTACAACACCACCGGCACCTTTCCTGCTGATTCTTCGATTGTCATTCCGGCGCCAGGGTGTCCCACGAGAGACGAGCGTAATGCAATGATCTCCTGAATGGATGCAATGACCGTCCGCGAGGCGGTACTCTCGTTTCCTGTCCGACTGAGAGCACTGACTGCGTAGTAATAGGACGCCGCGTTGATTGCAGGAATAGTGTCAATCCAGGATGTTGCCGCGCCAGGGAGAACCGCAATGATTGAGAGGGGATCCGAGAATTGGATATCCGGCGAGTTGGAACGGTACACAACATACTCCCAAGGCGTGGAAGTTGATGGGTCGGCGATTCCCCACTCGAGATAAAAGACTCCAGGCACAAGCGAGGTGGCGGCCAGAGTGGCCGGCGGACGGGGAATTGCTGACGATTTCCATGGCATCGGCGGTGGTATGGCAATCGTCTGGTACTCCAGTTGAGGGAACCAGGAGCCGGTGATGTTTTCGTATCGGAAAAACGATTGACCCGCGACACCGATTGTCCTGGCGGTATCAATCTGTCTCGCCGTTTCCTTCTGAACGTCGGACTTGAATGCAGCAATACCCGTGACGACCTGCCTGTCGCCGGCGAAGGATTTCCACCGTTCGGCAAGTGCTGCAAAATCCGGCTGGCCTTTGAGTCCACCAATCGACCAATAGATCTGCGGAACGACGTAATCCTGTTTTCCCGATCTGAGCCAGGCGGGCGCATCTTGTGAGTACTTTGTTAGCGCCAGCGCAGTGCGAGAATCCAGCGTTGTTCCAGGAGGACCGAGAGGTGAGGATCCCACCTTGACCCAGGGTTTCATGGCAACGATACTGTCATACGACGTCGAAATGAAAGAGGTGATGTTCTGGATCCTCCACTCGCCGCGCGGAGCCTCTTTGCCATACTGTTTGTATGACCGGTTGTCCGGAAAATCAGCACCCGGGTACCGGGCATAGTCGAAATTCACGCCATCGATGTCGTATCGACGCACGAGGTCGAGGAGAACTGTCAGGGTGTACGTTCGTACTCCTGGAAAACCAGGATCGAGCCAGTCTTCGCCCTGGTAATGAATGGTCCATTCAAGAAATTTCCTTGCAGGATGGAGCGGAGAGAGCATGCTGTTCCCGCTTCGGACTTTGAACACATTGAACCAGGCATGGACCTCGATGCAATTGGCATGCGCCTCTTCGATCAGGTACGCAAGCGGGTCCCAGCCGGGGTCTTTCCCCATCGACCCTGTAAGCGTTTCAGACCAAGGCTCATGCTGTGAGCGATAGAGCGCATCGCCTCTGGGACGCACCTGGAAATAGATCGTATTGAAATGCGCAGCATGGAGCGTGCGCACGATTTCTTTGAGCGCCGACTGTTGACTTTTCCGGTCGCCGGTCTTTGGCCAGTCGAGTCCCGACGCCGTCGCAAGCCACACTGCGCGGATTTCGCGCTTTGGGTAGACTTGAGACTGCGCGTGCCGCGGGATTGCGAGATAACAGACAAAGGCAAGGAAGATACAGCAACCCCAATTCATGAATGTCGATTGCTTCTTACGTCGATCAGGCATGCGATAATATAGAATACTCCGCTTCGAAGCGCAACGAAAGGCGTTTGTTCCTGCAGAATTACTGAAGACTGAGTCGGGGATCTGCATCACCGATCGTACTGCGCAGCATTGAGGGGAAAGGCACAACAAGAAGGGTAGTTGTTGAGGTCTTTGATCTGCCACTTTTCATGGTGGTCATTTTGCGAGGATCATTTTCCCGACCTTCGTTCCCCAGAGCGTTGTGAGCGAATAGAAGTACACGCCCGATGGGGCTCTCCTCCCCGCACTCGTCAGTCCGTCCCATTCCACTTCTGCATATCCGGCTTCGCGCTGCCCATCGATGAGTCTGGCCACCTCCTCACCGATCACGTTGTAGATAATGAGTGAAACGTGCGTCCTGCCTGGCAATTCGAAGGGAATTACTGTGCTTGGATTGAAAGGGTTGGGGTAACTCTGATGGATCTGAAAATCCTTGGGAAGAGTGATGCTATTCAGGTTCGTCATGTCGGCAAGCAGCCAATTCCTCGGGTCAAGCTGAAGATCCAGAGGCCTTCGCGGCGTTACCACTGCGATATTCGATGAGCTTGTTGAATTTAGAATGCTCACGATGGTATCCAAGCCGTTGCCTGTAATGTGGACATCCATGGGCATGGCAAATATCGTTGTCCCTCCACCGCCGTTCTTCTGTGAGATGTGAAGCGCGATTGTCCACCCTGAAGGTCCGGCATGGGCGGTCCAGCTGTACGTGTACGCCGGATATCCTGTGCCATCAAGCCATTCATCAAAGAAGAAAGCGAGTGATCGGCCGGAGACGCGTTCGCAAACATTCTTGAAATCGTCGCTGCTTGCTGTGTTATAGCGCAATTGAGGATCGGCTGCGTAGCTTCGCATGCAGCGGAAAAACACCGAGTCTCCAAGCACATGTCGAAGCATGTGGAGCACTGCAGCCCCTTTGAAGTACACGTCTGATTGGTCAAATAAGGTCTTGACGTCCGTTGTGTCTTGCACACGCAGCGGAGCAATAGACTTCTTTGCGCCATTGAGGAACTGCAGGACAAACTGATGATAGAAATCCGCTCCGTAGCGCCGCTCGGCATACAGTGCTTCGCTGTAGGTAGCAAAGCCCTCATTGAGCCAGAGGTCGGTCCAGGTCCGGCATGTGATCATGTCGCCAAACCACTGGTGTGCAAGCTCGTGAACAATCGTCATCTCATCTGCTGATGTCGTGCTCGTCATTGTCTGGTGTTCCATCGCTCCCCCCTGTCCCATCCATGCGTGCCCGTATTTCTCCTTGATGAATGGATACAAGCCATAGAGGTCGGAGTAAATTGATAAGGCATCCAGGACTTTGTGGAGGTCGCCTTGTACGAGACTGGTAAGTTCGGGCAGGACAAAGTGGATGACCGGCATGGAGTCCGAAGGAGTATAATGGAACCATTCGGTGATCTGATCATAGTTTGTGACGNNCGTTCGGACCATTTCCATGTTCTGGTCCCGTTGCCGTTGTCAACCGCCGCGATGAGCCTTCCATTTGATCCCGCCTTGAATGCCGCGTCACAGGTAATCCAGACATCGGAGGAATCGGCCTTATCAGAGGGATGATCTTTGCACGGCCACCAATCGCGGGCACCATAGGGTTCGCTCAACGACCATACCCATGGAGTCCCGTTGTGGGAAGAAAACAGGAATGACCCGAACCCCGTCCACACGGGAATGCCATGATATACGATTCGCAAGGTGATGAGTTCTCGACTTGCGTAAGCGCGATCCAGGTTAATCGTCAAGGTTGCCGACTGCTGGGAGTACGCCGCAGGATGACCGGCAACAAACACAGAATCGACTTTCATGGTGTTCATCAGATCAAGAATCACCTCTGTGAGAGTGTCAGTCAGACTGATGGCATCAATGCGAACATCGCCGGTGAGAAGAGTGGCACCGGGTGGGGTCGAGAGGGTGATCTTCAGGAAATAATAGGTGATATCAATGTCCGTCGAGGCCGAGGAAGAGAGTCCGCTGGACCTGGCAAGGAGGTACCTCGCCTTTTCCGATTCGAAAAGTGACTGTTTTTCGACTCCGATTGCCGAAGGGGTTTGAGCTCTGGCCGCAGAGGAGACAAGCAGGAACAAGAGAATCAGAAGGCGTTTGTTCATCCCGCAAGATAGACACTCCGGAGTTGATCATCAATTGTCCCGCCAACCGGGAGTTGTTCTTCCTCATTCCGATCGTTGTTTCTGGTTTGTGCTCTTGGTATCTTATTGCGCAATGTCAAAAATCCACACTACCTATATCTGTCAGGAATGCGCCTTCGAATCGGCCCGGTGGGCCGGCAAATGCCCAAATTGTGGCGCATGGAATGCTTTTGTGGAAGAGGTGTCAGCTTCATCGAAGGCGAAAAAGAGTACAGCAATCCGGGGAAGCAACGGAGGCCGGCGCTCAGCGGGGGTCATACCGATCACTGAAGTAAGCCTCGCGCCTGAGATGCGGATACCCACGAGGATAGAAGAGCTTGATCGGGTCCTCGGTGGAGGGATTGTGCCCGGGTCATTGCTTCTAATAGGAGGCGACCCCGGGATTGGTAAGTCCACATTGATGATGCAAATGGCGGCAGCCCTTTCGTCCCGGATTGTCTTGTATGTGACGTNNAGGCTCGAAGTCGCTCCGTCGGAACGGCTGTTTCTCCTGGCAGAAACGAACGTCGAGGTGATCGAAGCGTTGATTGAGAAATCCGGGCCGGATATCATCATCGTCGACTCGATCCAGACGATGTTCCATCCCGAGCTTGAGAGTGCGCCCGGCACGGTGAGCCAGGTGCGCGAGAGTACTGCGCATTTTATGCGGATTGCCAAAGGCCGGGGAATTCCGGTATTCCTCGTAGGACACGTCACGAAAGAGGGGGCCATCGCAGGACCACGAGTCGTGGAACACATGGTGGATACGGTCATCCAGTTTGAAGGAGAACGACACCATACCTACAGAGTCCTTCGCGCGATAAAGAACCGTTTCGGATCGACAAACGAGTTGGGCATATTCGAGATGCATGATCGCGGACTTCGCGAAGTGAAGAACCCCTCTCAGGCATTTCTTTCCGAACGTCGGTCCGGTTCATCAGGATCCGCGGTGGTTGCGAGCATTGAAGGAACCCGTCCACTCCTCGTCGAGGTGCAAGCCCTGGTCGCCCCGACCAGCTACGGTATGCCGCAGCGAACTGCCACAGGGTTTGATACCCGCCGGTTGCAGATGCTCCTTGCGGTTCTTGAGAAACGTGCCGGGCTTCGTGTTGGACAGTTCGACGTGTTTGTGAATGTTGCCGGAGGAGTACGGCTTGATGAACCAGCCGCCGACCTCGGGATGGCGGTGGCAATTGCCTCAAGTCTGAACGACAGCGTTGTGGATCCGGAAGCGGTATTGGTGGGAGAAATTGGACTCGGTGGCGAAATCCGCACTGTCAGTCAGATGGAAAAGCGCATTACCGAAGCATCGAAGCTGGGTTTTCGGCGAGCAATCATACCTGCAGGCAATATGAAATCCGCCTGCAGTTCCCCGGATATTACACTTACAGAAGTGGAGGGCATCGATCAGGCAATCAAAGCCTCCCTTAGTCATCGGCGCCCTTGACGAAGCATGTGCCTTCCTACTTCGAGCAACGTTGAATATCTCGCACAGTGGAATATGAACTGATGAAACAACTGCTTCTTGCAACACACAATCGGGATAAGGCAAAGGAATTCCAGGCAATGTTTGCCGATCAGGAAATCGAGGTTATCACGCTCGACGCATTCCCGCATATTGGTGAGACGGTGGAAGATGGTGAGACACTCGAAGAGAATGCACTGAAGAAAGCGCGAGAAGCTCATGCGGTGGCGGGGATTCCTGTCATGGCCGATGATACGGGACTCGAAGTGTTTTATCTGAACAAAGCCCCAGGTGTGTATTCGGCGCGTTACGCAGGTCCCGACGCAANNGCGTGGTGTTCCGCCTCGAAGACGAGACGCGCAATTCCGATGCGTGCTGGCGTTGGTTGGATGGGCGGAACGCGAAATTGTGGTCGAAGGTGTTTGCCCAGGCGTCATTACCGAAAAGCCACGCGGGACGAAGGGGTTCGGCTATGATCCGATATTTCTCCCCGTCGGACAAGACAAGACATTCGCAGAGATGGACCCCTCCCTCAAAAATTCAGTCAGCCACCGCGGGAATGCGCTTCGGAATATGGTGGAGGTGATGAGAACAGGAAATCCCATCCAATAGCGAAGACAAACCGCTTCTCGATCTAACAGTTGTTCCGCAATGGCAGGATCCTGCCTTCTTGCATATTTTTACCTCCCGCAGCCGCCACTTTTCACTTGACTTCGCCAATTCCGTGCAGTATACTGTCCAAGGCTAACGCGCCGCTATCGGCATCCCCTCAGTTGCCACATCTCTCCTTTCCTGTTCCCGCCGGGCACTCTGGCGCGCGAATTGAAGAGAGACGAGTTCCGTTTTAGGCTCTTCCTGCTCTTCACACAAGTTCCTGCGGAGTGTCTCCATCATGCATCGGCATAATAGTGTTCTTTTTGTGGTTGCCTTCTCTCTTCTTGCTGGAACTCTTCCCGCGCAGGTCAAGATCCACGAGANNGTTGATCCCCAGGACCATCTGCCCATCTATATGCGCTACGGAGGTGATCTCTGGATCAGCCTGAACATCTATGATCCATCCTCATGGTCGGTGATTCCTACACCAGCGCCTGAAGATCGCAACATGACCGGCTTGGGTTTCATTGTTGATCCGTCGACAGGGGACACGATCTGGAAGCTCGAGTACCAGCTGAACCGCAAATGGTGGTTGAACAGGGAGGGCGGCACAGATCCCCTGATCTCCTACAACGGAGCTGTTTCAGACAGCCTTGTGCATGTGGGCAATTTCCCGCAATGGACGACAGTCTATTTCAATCTCCGGGATGAACTCTACCGCGATCCTGAGCATCAGGACCTGCTTGAGAGCGAAACGGTGTATCCCGACCATAGCTGGTCGGATGTCGTGTTTTCGGCAGCAACAGATGAACACCATCTGTACAACGTGCTCTTTTTCAACGACAGCTGGTTCCAGCCGTTTTCTGATCCCTTTCAGACGCGGGAGTTTCTGTTTCTGGGAGGGGTGATACCCGACCTGAACAGCTGCGCGATGCCTCCACAGGAAATCATGCAGTTGGAAGGCAATCCCTTCACTCCATCCAAGCCCATTACGCTTCCAACTTCAGGGAAGGTATATGCGGTAATGTTCGGAGGATGGGGAGCCCTTGCACAGGATGAACTTCATCTTGACCTGCCCCGCGATACGCTTCTTCTTGAGGATATTCGTCCACATGATGGCGACACGCTCTGGCTTGGCCACCGGGATTCAGGCGAGACACTCCGCTTTTATTTGAAGTCCGGCCGCGTGGGTGTGGGAGGAATAAAATTCTACAGTCCAGACTCATTGTTTGGACTGGATTACAATGCCCTGCAGAGTGATGGACAGCTACCGATTGGGGACTTTGGTTTTGCCGACTGGACTGACTTGAATTTCGGGGTGTTTGGATTTTGGCTCTATCTCGTTCCCGACCGGCTGGAAGGACTCCAGACGCCGATTGATGTGCATCTGGAGGCAGCCCAGATGGCTCCGGGCGATACGGTGAAGGTGATTGTCAAGCACCGGGAAACGGACGGCAGCTTGACTGCCTATGGCAGCGATGCACTCTTTAATGTGCGCATCATTGAAGGTGGTGAACATGCAGGGCTCTTAAGCCGTTCGGCACGCAATCATGGAGGAACACCTCAAAAGAGTCTTGAGAACACGACGCAGGGCTTTGCCCTGGTCTCGACCGACACGATGAGCGTGGACTCTGTCCATGTGAAGATTTACGTGACAAAGTGCTCGGAGATCATCAGCAGTAGCATTCTTCCCTTGCAGCCGCCGGGGAAGATGCAGAAGATGGCGATTCGGCAAGCGACAGCTCCCTCGAAACTCGCCGGACTCATCAGTGCTGCGCCAGGCAGCATGCTTCGCCCGAAGAATTTACACAATCCAAAGGGCGGCGTGAACGCACTTTCAAGGACCGGTGCGCCACTTCTTGCTGCTTCTCATGCGAGTTTGCAGGGAAGTACGCCCGCTCAAGCGCCAAAAACACCAATAAGGTTGTCTGATGATGGTCAGAACGTATTTGAATATGGGGCGGGCGATGGAGATATTTGTCGTAAACAGATTCTCCTGGGAGAGACGAAGTATTATTGTGTGAGCGAAAACAGTGACGGAGAGTTGACGATGGGGTGGACGTCTGACCTTGTAGGGCCGTTGTTCAACAAGAAGAATGTGTCGTGGACTGTGGAGCGTACAAACACAAATGATACCCATCTTGGGGTCTACTATGAGTACAAGAACGAAAAGGGAGTTGATATTACAGAGAGAGGCTTCATCCGTCTGGTAGGCCGCTATCTGCCGGATGACCAGACCAAGACATACAAAGTTCACCTCAAAGGTACTGTCGGACAGAAGTCTGTCACAATG
>PMNP01000402.1 GCA_003161755.1 Ignavibacteriota bacterium
GATACCACGCTTCGCAATCGGAGAACCATTTTCCCTTAACGCCTTCTGAGAAGTCGTAGGTCTCATCCGTTTTCTGGTCGGCTCGAAGACCTCGTACGCCTCCGGAGACGGGACTCTCTCCTTTTTTAAAGGTGCTAGGTGGCGCTCACGGTTGTTCCTTATCCATTACAACATGCGAATGAGCGATCCGATCTCCCAAACGCTTATGCTCGCTTGATACCTTGACCATGATGATAGCGACCACTCCGAAAAGAAAGAAATCGATGAAGTCGACCATGTGTCTCTTGAATGAGACGGCGAATCCGAAATCACTTCTTCTCTCTTGCACCACTTTTAAATCGAGTATACCCTTGAAGGCAGTATATCCAAACGTCCCTTCAACTACGGGGAAATAGACGACCCAAATCAAGAAGAGCATGAAAACGTGCCGAAACCCGTTGACTTCNNAAAGAAGTAGATGTACCCCAAAACAAGCGTGAAATAGAGGATGTAGTCTAGCACGGCTGCGACTACTCTCCGAGAAAGTACTGGTTCATAGGCGACATATTCTTCGTAGTTCATGTATCGGCTCCTTGCATTTGAGGGTCTGCCTAACGATCTCGCGTTCAGTGGCGCTGCGGAAGCGGCGTCCGCTGCAATGCCTTGTTCGGCGGCCTACCCGGCGTCCTCCTTATAGGGCTCGAGTTCCGATCTCTCCATCCCAGCGCGCCAGGCCGCGTCGGATCCGGTCTGGACCAGCCCATGCACTCCAGGAAAAAGCACCGAGCCATCCATGCCGCGCATCTCCAGTTCATCCAGAAGTGGCCCGGCAGATTCGGCGGCAAGCTCAATGCGAAGGAAGCGCGAACTCAGAAGAGCACTCTCTGCGGGTAGCGATTCCGTGACCGGCGTCTCGAACTCGTCTTTCCAGAAGTCGCGGCACATCCAGTCGTGCTTGAAGTGCAGGCCAGCTTGAGCTGCCAGATTTGCGTTGGCGGCTGTCGGCGGATCGATGATTGTGGATCCTCTCGCATGGCAAGCGAGCGATGTAATTTCGGCAATTGCGAATACTGCGAACGGTTTGGCGCCTGGCATGCGTAGCGAACCAGAAGCCGCAAAATAGGCTGCAGCGAGGGGCGAACGAGTCCAATCCAGCAAGCGTGTCACGCATCCGTAGTGCTGGGCAAGGGCTAAAATGTAGTCGTCGTTCGAGACCAGCCTGTTCGGTATTGTCGAGCGAATCTTTAGGTTTCGTTTAAGACGCTCGATGAGCCTTCGCTCAAAATCCTGCTCGTCGGGTAGATTCAGCCGGAAGAGGGAGGGAACTAGCCTCCACGAGGCAAGTGCGTGGCCTCGAAACACCCAAGAGCCGGATTGACGGACGCCCTGGAGAAGATGAATTTCCTTTAAGAGGTGCGATGGTGATTTGCAGTGAACAATAGGCATGAGTCTTTTTCTCCGTGGCCGCCTAACGGCCGAATTTCACCTGCAGGAGAGTCAATATCCACTTCACCGCAGCGGTATCGCGGACCGCTCATTTGTGATTGGTCACCGTTGTGAACTTCGCTCTCGCCCGCTGCTTTCCACAACGCAACCTTCCATCAGATCCAGCTCTTTTCAGCCTCGTCCCGGCCGAAGACCGGGACGGGCCGCTCGTTAGGGCGTACCAGGTGGAGCCGACAAGGCCGGCAGCGAATTGAGGATCTCTCTTACAGTTGATCCGTTTCTGCCATAGGCAGTCATTGACGGTTTAGATTCCGGGTCGCAGATACTGGTCACATAGACACAATTCTGTTCAAAGAGGACGATAACTTTTTCGCCCCAGCTCAGCCATGACTCCNNTAGCATTGCACCGTCCTCCTTCTTGGAAACGTGCCAATGCAGCCGTCGGGCAGTGTGCAACACGGTGTCATAATTCTGAATAGCCGATTGAGACGTATTTAGTTCGTAGAATCGCAAAATCTGTATTTGCTTCCAAAGGCCAAGAAGAGCGGTGGGCCAGAAAAAGGCACATAAGAAGAGAAACACACTCAAANNTGAATGAGAGGAAGAAAGCGCCTACCGGAATTGCAAAGAATACGATCGGGCCGCTGAAATGATTGTATAACTGTCGACCGCGAAGTCGGACGAATCGTCTGGACCGATGAATCTTCAATGTTTTGGTCATCGTCGTCGGTGCGCCCTAACATATATCATACCGCAACATGCCCATGGCAAATATCGACATTCAACAATAATATATCCAGTGCTGCGCCTTGCTCCTGCATGATTTGCTGCTGGGATGCAGCATACTATGCAGAATAGCGGAAAAGACTGCACCTCTGACGAAATCTACTCCACACTTTGTGGGCATGCCAATGATGAATTCAGAGATCTGAACTCAGATTTCTGAATTGTCGCATAAAACCCCCTGCCACAACGAACATCTCCAGGTCGTCGAAAGTCCGACTTCGTCTTACGCGGAGGCGAATCTATCCACCAAATCCCCCTCCACCTGCTGCTACCCATATGATGGCACCGAGCACTGCGATCGAGGCCAATGCTATGAATACAATCGGACCACTATAATAAAAGATTGTCTTTTGCCTTACCTCAACGCCGACAATGTCCCTGATTGGAATGGAATCTCTGAATTGTCTAGATTGTGTCCGTGCGGTGTTGGTGTATTCATGCCCAATGCCCCGGAGGACAACAGGAGAAACTGTTGAGTCTATGGTGTAATCTGACTTGTCATACCGTATCTGCCGGCCATCATTGCGAGTGACAACAATTTCGTTGCCGGCGTAGATGGGCAAATCGTCCGGCCGAATCATTGAAGTGGAAACGCATGCTGAAAAGAGCCAGGACAAGGACACAAGAGGGAAGAGTCTTGCGATGGTCATTCACTATGTCTCCCATGTATTTCCACCTTCTTGGCTGGCGGTTCGTAGCTCTTCTGGAAAGTCACGACAACTGTGCTCCCTTCAAAACGCAATGTTATCGCCAAGGTGTGCGGACTCTCAAGATACCGGAGCGCTAGTGCCAACGTGCTGGTGTCTTCCCAGCAAAAACTTCCTGCCACGTTGTAAGTGGATATCAACGACTGGGCTGTCCGCGCGGCTGAAATCAACCGAGGGCCGGGCCGGGTCGTGACGCCTGACTCCCATTTTCCGAAACCGAAGGCAAACGTGTATTTCGCGCTGTCAATTGCC
>PMNP01000103.1 GCA_003161755.1 Ignavibacteriota bacterium
CAGCCAAACCGCTTGGGGCTGGTGCATCCGGCGCATTCTGCAGATTGATAAGCGTTTGCGGCATAGGTGAAGGCGTCGTGGCCTGCGGCTCCGCACGTCTGCTCGAAAGCAGTTCCGGCGCGATATCCGCTAACGCCGGATCCGGATCGTTCAGCACCCAATCAGTATTTCCGTAATGTTCTTCGAGGGCCGGGCAATCATCCATAACAGTCTGAGCGTAGAGACCATCGGTGGGAAGGCTGATGAGCATTGGTTCAGTGGGAGCTTCAAGCGAGACATAGTAATTAAAGAGATCAGTTGGAGTCTTGATATTGCCAAGACCAAGAAACGAGCCGGCAGAAACACGGAAGACAATGGCATTGCCGATAATGGCAATTGGATCACGTTCCACCACAGAAGCGATGCTCATCTGGTTCGTGCCGGGAATGTAGAATCCGTCAATCAGCATAAACAGCCTGTCCCGATCCATGTTCCACCAGATGACCTTATGATAATACTCGACGTGTTCATTGAGGTGCTCAATGAGATTCTGTACAGCGTCGATCATTTCGGCGCGGACGTCGCGCCGTTCCCATTCGTCAGGGATGGATGTCACCAGGGCTCCGGTGTCGGGCAAGCCTGTGTCGACATGGATGAGATCATCGGATCCCTGCGCAGCGGAGACGGTGCGCTGGAATTGGTCCGTCTGGTATGTGAATGAGAGACTCTGAAGATTTGCCACCGATCCGGGATTCAGACCCTTGGTTGCGCTCACGCGGATTGCCGAGAGCGTTTCGCGCGTGACATTCATCCCGGAAGGTACGGCAACAGAAAAATCCACACGGACGACATTGTTGAATTGGTAACGTGTCGCCAGCGTAAAATCTGCCGGGATGGGAGTATTGCCAACCTTGAGCTGGAGCGTATCCACCCAGTTCGCAGCAATGGTCGGGGCCTGCTGTGACTGGAACAGCGCATCGCGTTGGGACTCATCGACTGCCTTCAGCATATTGTAAATGGCGAGGGCCGGCATTCCAAGGAAGGCCTGAACCAATACCCAGGTATTCACGTCGAATGAGCCGTCATCCTTGTCCGCAGGCCGGTCAACGGCGAGACTGATCATAATCGAACCATGGATGAAACGGACAGGCTGGTCCGATCGCCGGCCGGGCGGGACATTGGAATAGGCGAAATTGGTCAGTACATCCTTGAGATACTTGATGGCTCCGGCGTATTGAGGGTCCCTCAGATTCTTCTGAATGAATTCCCGCCAACGGTAGGCCCGTGCAATGGTAAATGGGGTTATGGCAAACGGAACGAACAGGCATTCGCGAACACCCGCAACGCCAGTTTCGATCTTTAGGTGTCGGAGGATTTGATAATAGATGACGGTAAGAGAATGGCCGTAATTTGCATTGCGGACGACCTCCGTAGTACCGGTGGCCGTCTCTTCCTGCGAAATCTCATTGACAACGAGGCTGTCCAACTTGCGCAGCGAATCCCCGTAGCGGCGTATTGAGTCCCGAAGCCGCTGCTCTTCGCTCGCGCTCGTCCGGCGGCCCCCTTCCTGCGACGATGAACTGCTGGCGTTACTCGCGCCGCCGCCGCCACCGACAACGAAGGGAGGGACCACAAATCCAACTCCTGCCGCGCCCGCAACGGTTGTGGAGTCTGATTGGCCGCGCGCCCATTCGGAAAGATTCGCCTGTACGGAATCGTCGTAACTGCGGTCTCGTGAAACCGAATCGGAGACTTGGTCTGCCAACGTCGTGCTCTCCTGGCGCTTGTTGAGTTCCGAGCGGCTCCACTCAATTTTCTCGATGCGTCTTGCCTGGCGTGGCGCCAGGGTCAGCGTCTTGGCGACGGTACCGAGCAAATATCCGTTGGAACGCCAACGCATGCGAACCTCAATAATATGTCCGCGCGCAACTGTTGACGCCTGGTAACGGTTGACATCGCCCTCCCATTGGACTGGATTCGCGCCATCCAAATCCGTCCTGCCGCGATTGAGCGAGTCCAGGACGTCGAGATATGCTCCGGGTAGCGTGTGACGGACAAATGAACTCTCAGTGTCGCCTGCCAGGATCGCTCCCGACACGGTACGCAGAGTTGCTGTGGTGGCGGCAACCCTGGTTTTGCGTCCGGTTGATACGGTTGCGGTGTCCCGCATCGTCACAGGAAGCGCGCTCGTGAATGCCGGGAGTGGGCCCACCTTGATCGAAGGTTCCACGCTAATCACAGGCTGTTCTGCCCGAAAGATGACGAAGAAACTTCGCTCGCCGAGCACCCGTTCGGGATTGTTGAACGGCTTACAGAAGGAACCGGGATCCTCTGTGTAGACATCCGGATTGTTGAGCACCTCTGATTCCGTGACGTCGGAGGGGACGCGCATCGGACCACTATCTGAGGGTGCAGTGCTCGAGAATGGCGGGAGTACCACGCCAATGCGGACGACACGGANNGAAGCCACCACATCCATGCGTCGCCCGAATTTGACGGCACTTGAAACGTAAACTGACCATCGAGTGTGAGATGGAACGATGTCCACGATAAGGCTCCGGAAGAAAGGATGGCGGGATTCCATTCCACCGCGGTCGTGATTGCCTGACCGGAATTAAACATCTTGTCCAGACCGAGTGATGTCCATCCTCCGCTGCCAACTCGAATGGGCGCAATTTGAAGCTTGGAGGTCTCGAATGGGACCGATTGATCGCCCACCTGGACGAAGTACGCATTCCGTATGCTTTGCGGTGTGGACGGCACAGGTTGGGGATCCGGTGTAGTGATTGCAGCAACTTCCGCAGCGCTGAGCGCGATGGAAAATACTTTTCCGCTTCCAGGAGTAACGGTCTTTTGTAGACGCACCGCGCCGCTCCCGGAGAGAAAAAGAAGATTTATTGAAGATGAAGGAGCAATGTCGGCTAAGTCAAAAGAACCCCGTAACTGCGCATCAAGCGTCGAGCGCAATGTCTCCTGAGTCGTCTTAGGAAGGTCTCCCAACCCTTTTGTCGTCGGACTGGCAACGGTGCGCGTGTACACAGCATCTGCAAAAAGAGGACCGAGATTGGATGGCAATTTCACATCTGTGGCGGGTGCGACGGTCACGGTGAGCACGCTCATGAAGATCCTCCAATGTGGTGACGAAAAATGTGTTCTGTCGCAGACTCCATCAATAGAAAGGCTGTGGACAAGGTCTGGGAATCAAAAGGTCGAAAAAACATTTCCTGCGAAATAACAAAGGGAGTTACGGAGATGTTCCCGGTGTTAATGGCAAACAACCACTCGTGTGTCCATCTCTCCCTTCATCCCATGCGCTCCTACACTCTCGCCTTAGAGGACAGAATCTGCCACGCGGCATTCATTTATTGACAAATGATTCAAATGTGCATATATCCTCGGACTATCTCGCACTTGTCGACATTTGACCCCTCTCTGGGGCCGATATTCTGTTATTATTTCGCCAATATGACCCTGGTTGAGGCACTAGTCGGCACTTTGCGTTGTTCACAAATACAAGGATGTTCACCTAATCAGGGACAAGCGTTAACGCATCAACCCCCATTACCGCGGGGTCACTTTCCTCAGAAACCTCATGCAAATGTACCGAAATCCTCCGGTCATTCATTATAAATACGATCAAACCTGTGTACCAGAGCCGTCGTGAGACATTGTAGAACCAGCCGTTTCATTTTTGTTTCTGCCCGAACTTGGTTAGCCTTGGAGGGAATTTGGGATCGGGCATGCGCTGCTTCTAAAGACAATCCCAAGAGGTATACCATGACCCGGGTCACCGTTCGTCTTTTGTTTGTTGCCATCTTCCTCGTCATTGGCTTTCGCGAGTCGTACAGCATTCCCGCATTCGCCCGCAAAT
>PMNP01000051.1 GCA_003161755.1 Ignavibacteriota bacterium
ACGCCCGACATAAGCGCCGACACATTCGATGGCGCAGCAGGGTGAGCCTCAGGAAGCCAGATGTGGAGTGGGACAATTCCCGCTTTGACCCCAAAGCCTATGAGGGCACACAGGAAGACCACCGAGGGAACAACACCAGGCAATCGGGACCCGATCCCCTTGAATGTTGCGAAATCAAAGGATCCCGTGAAGGAATAGAGAATCACGAACATNNGACATACCCTCCCACACAAAAAGAAAAAGCACCGCGTTGCCGGCTATGACTACACCAACCATGGAGAGGAGAAATACATTGTACATGAAGAGGAAGAAGCCCATGTTCCTTCTTTGAAGGAGCTCCGTTGCATAGCCAAGAGAATACACCGAGACAGCACCGCCGACAAGAGAGATCGTGCCGAGAAAGAATCCTGACAACATGTCCACGTGAATGGCCATGCCACCGAGGGGCAAGGTGTTCTGAATTTCAACATGCAGAGGTTCACCGGCAAGGAGAATGGAAATCGAGAGGGCACAACCTGCGAGCGAAGAGACAAGCGCGCTGGTGAATCCGAAGTTCCTGGCAAACGTGTCGAACGCAGGGCCGGAATGCAATCGGCTCCTGCCAATGGCGCTCAGAATCGGTGGGAGGAGAGCTCCAAGTGAGTATCCAGTAACCGTTACAATGAGAATCAACAACCGCAATTGGGGCCAATCGGACATTAAGGACTCACAAAATGAGATCAAAGAAATGCATTTGCGGGCACAATATCAATGCTCAATCAGCACTCCGCCGCTGCTTCGACGATGAATCCACACGACAAAAGGATAACCCTATAATCGAATGAGCACAAGAGACGACTATTGTATCGCCTTCAATATCTTCCAGCTGACTTTTTCCAAGTATCTCTCTTCAGGCTCATAAGTGCAATTTGCCAAAACAACGACTGCGCGTCTTCTGGCCAGATCCATTGTCACATTGCTATGGTATCCACCCGTCCCTCCATTATGGAAATACCATTCAACTCCGTTCTTTCTGAAGACATGCCATGCATACGCAATATCGATGTCATTGTGCTCCACTCTAAACGTTCGTTGCCTCTGATACTGCAGTACAGGATCATTCGAGAAATTCGCCAGAACAAATCTTGTCAAGTCCCTGGCGGTAGAAAGACATCCTCCTGCATTCCTGAAGGCATTCCAGTCCCAGTTGGACACAGGGTTGCCCGCCTCATCGTGCCCGTGTACCAATCGATCCTGTAGGTGGCTCCTTTCCATCGATGTGGAGTTCATACCATATTTCGAAAACACTTTGGATTGGAACAGAGTCTCGAGAGCTTTTCCGGTCCTCAATTCCAACAAGAAACCCAGCAACGCAGCTCCCATGTTGGAATATTCCCATTGCGTGCCTGGTGAGAAATGGAGACGCATTTCTGCCGTGAAGAAATGCTCAAATTCCTTAGGTCCGAACTCAACAAAGGGGTTTTCCGGGTTTCGCTTAATGTAGCTGTCGATGCTGTCAGGCATGGAAGGAATTCCAGACGTGTGATTCGAAAGCATCTTGTATGTTATCGCCTTGCCATCCTGTTCTGACTGAGACAAGCGAAACGGCAAGGCCCGCGAAATGGGTTCGTCAGGATCGATACCTTGGCTCATGATATAGTCAACAAAAACAGTCGAGGTAAATACCTTGGTTATTGAGCCGATTTCAAAGACGGAATCTTCATTGCTGACTTGAATCAATCGCCCGTCACTCTTCAACACGCCGATATAGCTGACAGTGTCATTTCGAATGATGGCGATGGAAAACTGTGTCTGATTTGGGTATGTTGATGCATACCTGACTATCGTATCGAGAATTGATTCCGTTATGCCAGGCTTCGTACGAAGTCCTTCTTGAGCTTCCCCTGCAGTGCCACAGAAGAAACACATGAAGAGGAAGATTGCAATTTTCGAGACGCTGGCTCTCATGAGGTGTTCCACGTCCTTGTGTTAAATGAATTTGTCCGTTGCCGGTCTGTTCGAGATGATATCGTGCCGAGAGTTGGCGGTTGACCGTGCACGAATCGCAGGAGCACGAAAGTACTACATTGGGAACTGAGGCGCAAGGAATAGAGGTTACAGGTACGATGGAAAGGTGCTTAACATTCACGAAACTACTCATATCTTCACAAGGAGAATTCCATGAGCGAAGCAACTGCATATGAGATAAAAGACACCACGGCCAATCCGGCTCCGCTGGGTCTCCTGGCCTTTGGCATGACGACCGTGTTCCTGAACCTCCACAATGCAGGAGTGTACGAATTCAACGCCATGATTTTAGGGATGGGATTGTTTTATGGCGGGGTTGCACAAATCATTGCAGGCATCATGGAATGGAAGAAGAAGAACACGTTTGGCCTGACTGCATTTGCCTCATATGGGTTCTTCTGGCTTGTTCTTGTGGCCCTCTTGGTCTTCCCGAAACTCGGCTGGGGTGAGAAGAGCTCCAATATGGCCATGGCATGGTTTCTGGGTATGTGGGGATTGTTCACCCTTCTCATGTTTGTCGGGACGCTCAGGATCTCTCGCGCCCTGCAATTTGTCTTCGCAACGCTAACGATTCTCTACGCGCTCCTCGCAATCGGTGAAGCAACGGAAATCAGCCTTATCACAAAGATCGCAGGCCACGAAGGGATTATCTGTGGGTTGTCCGCAATTTATGCAGGGATCGCCCAGGTGATTAACGAGGTGTACAAACGGACAGTGTTTCCTTTGGGCAATGTCCAATAGCAGGATGAACGCCCAACGGTTGACTGTTAGTCACCATCAATCATCCCTGATGGCGTGAAAACGTTATTTCTGTAATCTGAGCATAAGCACGTCATGGGACGAGAGGGTTGCTTCAAGGACGGTCGCAGTCGACCCGAGCTCCTTCTTCGTCCAAAGATTGCGAATGCGATACACATGTTGTCCGCAGTTCAGGTCCACTATGGCCACTGCATCATGGATGACGTTGTTTTTCCAATCGTGTTTCAGGGTTGCCGACTTTGATCCACGGTTGAAAAAACAGACTGCCCAATTTCCTCCTTTGAGCGGTTTGTACCAGGTCTGGATACTGTCGAGAGTGCTTTGCTTGAAACCCTGGACGCCAAGTGAATCCTGGTCAATGGCGACGACTTCCTTGTTGGTCAATATGTCGAGCGTAGACTTCGACATCGTTCGCAGATCGTTTCCCGCGATAAGGGGAGCGGCAAGCATGCACCAAATGGAAAAATGAGCGCGGCTTTCGATTTCGGTCAATGATCCGTTCCCCACCTCAAGCATGTCGGGATCATTCCAATGCCCCGGTCCGGCATACGCACGCAAGGTGTCTTGCATGTCCAGGATCTTCATGACCCCATAAGAATTATACT
>PMNP01000384.1 GCA_003161755.1 Ignavibacteriota bacterium
CCCCGCCACGGCGTTAATGGTGAAGAACGCAAGCTGGACGTCCAACGCTTTTTGTTGCTCCAGGTACAAGAGGTAACCGGTAAGAATGAGGAGGGGAAGCGCAAGGAGCGACATCACGGAAACAAAGAAGAGCACGATGAGCAGACAAAAGGCAATCGCGTGGAACAGCGCCGAGAAACGGAGTGCTTTTTCTCTCCCGAATCTCACAGGAAAAGAAAAGAGCGCCTCCTTTCTATCGAACTCTTCATCAAGCGTGGAGTAGATGATATCAAAACCCGCCACCCAGAAGAGCGTGAAGAGTGAAAGAGTGAGGGGGATGAAAAGGTGGTCCGCCGAAGGCGACACCGCAAACCAACCACCCAGCGGTCCCATAGCCAATCCCAGTCCCACGCCAAAATGTGCCAGCGGCGTAAAGCGTTTCATCGTGGGATAGATGAGGAACACTGCCAGGGGAATCGGTGAAAGGACAAAACAGAACGAAGAAATAAGCCAGGCAGCCCCGAAATAGAGCATGACGCCTGCCGCCAACACCCCCGAGGCTTCCATGAGCGTCATACGGCCGGTCGGGAGATCACGACCCGACGTTCTCGGGTTGCGCGCATCGATATCCCTGTCGATGATCCTGTTCAGGGCAAACGCCACTGTCCTCGCACCGGTTGCCGCGCCAAGAACCAAGAGGCAAACACCAACGGTAGGAAGCGATCCGTGCATTCCGAGCAGGACACCGCTGTAGATCAAGGGAAGGGAAAAGAGTGTGTGCTCGATCTTTACAAAGGAGAAGAATTTGGTCAGGGGCATGAGAGCACGGAATGAAGTCACTTCCGGCGCTGTGATGCGCAGCCGGATGTTCGAATGATCTCCCCCTTCACTCCCACTCGATCGTTGCCGGGGGTTTTGAGCTTATGTCGTACACAACTCTGTTGATGCCTCGGATTTCATTCGTCACGCGCGACGAGATCCGTGCAAGAATTTCGTGTGGTATGCGGAACCAGTCGGCTGTCATCCCATCCACACTTGCAACCGCCCTCACTGCGGCGGTGTACTCGTATGTCCGTCCGTCCCCCATGACGCCCACCGACCGGACGGGAAGCAGGACCATAAATCCCTGCCATATGTCGCGGTACAATCCTGCCCGCTTGATCTCTTCAACGAAAATTGCATCCGCTTCGCGGAGAAGCGCGAGGCGTTCACGAGTGATGGGACCGAGCACTCTGACGCCCAGGCCCGGCCCGGGGAAGGGATGGCGCCAGATTAATTCGTCGGGCAGACTGAGTTCTTTGCCTACAGCCCGGACTTCGTCCTTGAACAATTCGCGGAACGGTTCAACGAGCTTGAGCTTCATTCTCTTCGGCAGTCCGCCCACGTTATGGTGGCTCTTGATCGTGACGGACGGACCCCGGAACGACGTCGACTCGATGACATCCGGGTACAGGGTACCCTGGGCAAGAAAATCCACCTTGCCGATCTTCTTCGCGTGCTTCTCAAATACTTCGATAAATAGCCGGCCGATGATTTTGCGTTTGCGTTCGGGATTCGTAACTCCCGCCAGTGCCTTGAGGAATACGCGGGTGGCATCGACATACTGGAGATTGATTTTATAGATCGATCGGAATGTTTCGAGGACCTGCTCCGATTCCCCCTTGCGCATCAGTCCATTGTTGATGTGGATACAATGAAGCTGATCGCCAATCGCTTTGTGGAGGAGTACCGCCGCGACGGAAGAATCAACCCCTCCACTGAGGGCGCACAGGACCTTTCCTGTCCCGACCTTTTCCTGGATCCTCTTCACCGATTCATCAATGAATGATGCAGCGCTCCACCCCCCCTTACAACCACAGATTCGGTAGAGAAAATTCCGCAGGACTTCCCCGCCTTTCGGCGTGTGGACGACTTCGGGATGGAATTGCAGGCCGAAAAATTTCCGCGCGCGGTTCTCGATCGCCGCGTATTCGGAATTTTCCGTGACNNGATCGGAAGCATCGTCAATGATAAGCTCGGCGTGGCCGTATTCCCGGCGCGCGGCTTTGTCAACTTCGCCGCCGAGTTGCACTGCCATGAGCTGGAGTCCGTAGCAGATGCCCAAGATCGGAATTCCAAGATCAAAAAGCGCCGGAGGAGAGATTGGCGCTCCGCGCTCATAGCTGCTATAGGGACTTCCAGAGAGGATGATACCTTTGGGCCGAAGCTGTCGGAGCGTATCGAGGGGAACGTTGAACGGGTGAAGTTCTGAATACACGCCTAGTTCGCGCACACGACGCGCGATCAGCTGCGAATACTGTGAGCCAAAATCGAGGATAATGACGGTTTCTGCGTGGGGCATGCGCTGAGAATCCCTGCGTTTTCTCAATATAAGGAATTGCCCCTACTTTATCAATTGTGGGCCCGGGAGAAGGTGCGCGCAGAATCTCAATGTTTGCCAGCTGGTCAAGGACAACGTTNNCAACGTTGTGGGTCGGAAAATCTCAAGCAACTTCGAATGCCAATCGCAGAGCGAGTGTCACGGAGCAAATCAACTATCGAGTGTTCCTTCAGAGCCGATGATGACCTGACAAAAGCGGAAAATGCTCAGCCAGAAAGGACCACTTCTTTCACTCAAAAAAATTTTAGAAAGTACTTGACAAAGAAAACAAAATCCTTATATTCTAAGGTAGTGCTTATGTTGTACCTTACTTACTAAGGATTCCTAACCACTCGCCCTAACATTATGGAACTTGCAGCCGGCACACGGATGTTCTCAAGGAAGCAGGGCGGTGCCTGCGCCGCCCCTCACCGTGGCGCCATCACAATGTTCTAAAATACGAGCTACTACCACCATAGGTTTTTGTACCCATCACTAACTGGAGGAGTTATGGCAACACCAACAACGTCCCCTTCCGGAATGAAAAAGACCTTGGGACTCACCGGGGTCACGGTTAATGCAATGGCGTTGATCGCCCCCGGCGCATTCTTATGGATTACCTTCCAGCTCCAGGCGGCAAACAACGGCGGCGCCACGGATATGTGGACGGGGATCGTCGCCGCACTCATCGTGGCGTTTCTCACGGCGTTTGCTTTTTCCGAAATGGCGAGGCGGTATCCGGAAGCCGGCGCGGGCGGTTCCTACTACTTCGCCGAGAAGGCGTTCCTTGATCGGGAAGAACCGAAGCACCAACGGTTCGCCCGCATTGCCAAGTTCCTCACGGGATGGGCGGCGCACCTGTTTTACTGGGTCTACCCTGGCGTCATGGTGGCAATGATGGCCATTCTTGTGACCTACGTCTTTTCTCAATTTAATATCAACCTCTCCATCCCTGTCCAGATTCTGATTGCCATTGGGTTCTCGGGACTCGTCGGCCTCATCGCCGTTCGCGGCATCACAGGCTCCACGAACGTGGCAATCGCCATCAATGTCGTGCAGCTTGTGTCACTCGTCGGGTTCAGTATTCTCGCCATTATGTTCAGGATGCAGAATCCGCTCGGGGCAACACAATGGGCGCATCCTGTTGCCACATCAATCGTGTTTCCGCACAGTCTGGGCGCGATGCTCTTTCAGTCCACCATCGCCATTCTGATTCTCGTGGGATTTGAATCGTCCACATCACTTGCCGGCGAGGCGATCAATCCAAAAAAGGACATCCCGAGAGGGGTCATCCTTTCCCTTGTCATCCAGGGATTGTTTGCCTATCTTTTTGAATATTTTGCGGCAAACTACGCGGTCAGCGAGAAACTGGTGTATGTCGCTGCCGACGGAACGAAGCTGGTGGGCATGGATGCTGCTGCTGCTTCAGGCGCACCCATTGGCGATCTCACGAGGCTCATCGGCGATGCCATGCTCGGCGGAAACGGCTTTATGCTGATGATCGTTATTGCCATCACCGTAGGACTCGCCGTTCTCGGAACCACGCTCGCCGCAATGAACACGGCAGTGCGCATCAGTTTTGCCATGGCGCAGGACAATGAAATGCCCGGCCCGCTTGGTGCACTTCATGGCACACACGCAACACCGCATATCGGCGTCTGGATCCTGGTGGCAGTGTCTGCCGTCCTTGGAGCAGTAGGAGTGATAAACGTCACTGCCCTCACCGGCATTACGCTCGCGTCAAATATCGGGACCTTCGCGCTCTACGGGTTGATTTGCGGACTAACTTTTGTGACGTTCGTTGGTCGGAGTGAATTCCACAGCGTCAAACATGCCGTTGTCCCAATGTTGGGTCTTCTTGGCAACATCGGCCTGCTCGTGGGCGTCGTCGTTATCGGGTTGACTACACCGGGCGTTTCGGCGGACGCGACACAAATGGCGCTCTGGATTACCGGCGGATGGGGTGCTTTGAGCGTGGTGTATCTCCTTTGGAACAGCAGGGCGCAGCAAAAGTCCATCATCCCTTCCACTGCATCCTATAAAAGCCAGCTATCAGGTAATAAATAGACAATGTCTTTTCTCTCTTCGAAGTTGAAGATGTCTGGGAGGAGGGCTCGCGCCCTCCTCTCGCTGCATATCTGTGTGAGATGTGAATGACATCACATGAGGTTGCAGACATTCTGGCTCATGGGTTCTCGCACGTTGGGAAGGTGCGCCCGGACAATCAGGACTCTTTCCGGCTTCGTTCTCCGGGTGAGGAGCTGACAGGAATGCGTGGCTGTATGTATGGCGTTGCAGACGGCATGGGAGGATACGAGCATGGCGGAATTGCAAGCACTCTTGCATTGGAAGCGTTCTTTGAAACGTACTACCATGCCGATGGCTCGTCGGTTTCACAACGGCTGCGTGAAGGGGTGCAGGTTGCGAACCTCGGGGTATATCAGACGGCGCGCAGGCTGGGCGTCGCCCGCATGGGAACGACACTGACTGTTGTCAACGTGATCGGTCACACTATGCACATCGCTCACGTGGGCGACAGCCGCGCCTACCTGATTCGGGACCAGAAGGCCATATGTCTCACGAACGATCACACGCGCGTGGGGGAATTGGTCAGGATGAAACTGCTGTCACCGGACAAAGTGCGTACGCACAACCAACGCTCTGTGCTCAACAGATGTCTTGGAGTGGATCTCTTTGTCCAACCCGACATTTTTCAAGTCCCCGTACAGGACGGGGATTGCATTATCCTCTGCACCGACGGCGTCTGGTCTGTCATCGAAGACGAGGAGTTCGCGAAATTTGCTGCCGAGGAGCTGGATCCGGAAAAACTCAATCAAAAGGTGTTCGAGCTTGCAATGAAGCGGGACAGCGATGACAATCTTTCCGTCATGTCGCTGAGACTCCAACGTCTGCTTCCATCGCCACCGGGCGCAGGAGATTCGCGATGGAACAGGCTCTTGCAGCGATTCAAGCGCCGGGGAGACTTAAATGTGTGATTAGCTGTCATCATAGCGCACACGGGGCGAAAAAAGCGTGCAATCGGCTTGCCAAACCCCTCGCAATTCACTAAAAACTTTATTAATATTCGGTAAGTGTACCCTGCCGGATACCACAAGACCATTTAACAGGAACAGATGCTCCAGATCGGCGATCAATTTGACCATTTCCAGATCCGGGATCACATCGCCCAAGGGGGGATGAGCGACATTTATCGTGCCCTCGACCTGCTCAACGGCAACGAAGTGGTGCTCAAAGTCCCGGACAAAATGACGATTGGGGATCCTGCGCAGTATGAGCGCTTTCAGCGAGAATTGACGGTGATGGCCACACTCAATCATCCCGCAATTCAGCGTGGTCTGGGCTCCGGCCGCTTCAACAGCACACCGTATCTGGTGACGGAACTCATCGTTGGCGAATCGATGCGGGACTATGTCCGCCGGGCAGCCCCATTGTCTCCAGAGGATTCCGTGGCCCTCGTCCGAAAAATCGCTGATGGACTCGCACATTGCCATGACAACAAGATTATTCACCGCGATCTGAAGCCTGAAAATATCCTCCTTACCAAGGAAGGGCAGCCCGTCATTCTGGATTTCGGGCTGGTGCTGACAAAAGAGGCGCATCGCGTAACCTATGCGAATCTCAGCGGCGCCGCCGGGACGCCGGATTACATGGCTCCAGAGCAGATTGAAGGACAACGGGGTGATCAGCGGACGGATCTCTATGCGCTCGGCACGATGCTTTACGAACTCCTGACCGGACGCACTCCATTTTCAGGCGACAACAACCTTGCGGTGATGGCCCAGCACTTGAAAGGGATAGTTCCCAGGTTGGACCACGAACAGCCGAATGTCGTGCCGTCGCTCGCTGCCATCGTTGCGCGCTGTCTGCAGCGCGACCCGGATGACCGGTATACGGACATGCATGCATTGATTCAGGATCTCGATCATCCTGAGAATGTGGATGTTTCCATTCTTGAACACGCAACAGGTCCCGACAGCGCAGCACCATGGTGGCGCCGTTCTCCGCTGCTGATGCCGATCGGTGCGGCGTTCCTGCTCTTACTCGTAATCATCCTTATTGCATTCGGTCTCCAGGCCCTACGATGATGCCCATGACAAACAAGCCTACACCGGAACAGCTCCTCGCTCACGTGGAGGAGCGTCAAATAAAATTCATCGATCTGCAATTCACCGATGTTGGGGGTGCTGTCAAAAATATTACCATCCCCAAGGAAGAGCTTGCCGCCACGTTGAACCACGGCATCTGGTTTGACGGCTCCGCCATTGAAGGATTCGCCCGGCTTGCGGAGAGCGACATGTATCTCGTTCCCGACATCTCCACCTTCGCCGTGCTCCCCTGGCTCTCTGGCAGCCACACAACCGCCAGACTGATCTGCAACGTCTACACACCCGACGGCCATCCTTTTCTCGGCGACCCTCGTGCCGTCCTTGCAAACGCGATCAAGGAAGCGGAGAAGATGGGGTTCACCTACACGACCGGTCCGGAAGTGGAATTCTTCCTTCTGAAGCCTGACGCAGACGGCGGCATCATTCCGCCCAGGCCGATCGATAGCGCGAGTTACTTCGACCAGCCGACCAACATGGTTGCGACCAGCCTCTGGCGTGAAATGACAGAGACGCTTGCGGCGTTTGGCATTGCCGCCGAGGCCATGCACCACGAAGTCGCCACAGGACAGCACGAGATCGATTTCCGGTACTCCCATGCTCTTCAGACTGCTGACAATGTTGTCACGTTCAGAATAGTGCTCAAAATTCTCGCCCAGCAAAAAGGATTGTACGCCACATTCATGCCCAAGCCTATCAGGGGTGTTGATGGAAGCGGACTCCACCTTCATCAGAGCCTTATGTACAAGACGACCGGAACAAATGCGTTTACTGATCCGGGGGATTCGCACGGCCTCTCGACAACGGCAAAGCAGTTTATCGCCGGACAACTCGATCATGCGAGGGGTATGTGCGCAGTCCTCGCCCCGCTGGTAAATTCTTATAAGCGGCTTGTGTTGGGCTATGAAGCCCCCGTTCATGTCTCATGGGGCAGGATCAATCGTTCGGCATTGGTACGCATCCCGCGAGCACACACTCCAGAATCAACCCGCATTGAGCTTCGTTGTCCCGATCCAAGCTGTAATCCCTACCTCGCCTTTGCGGTCATGCTTGCCGCAGGACTCGATGGCATCCGACGGAAACTTCCCATCCCTGAAGCGACGGAGGAGGATCTGACTCTGGTGACTCAGATCGGGCGTGCCAATGCCCTCAAGTTTCTTCCGGGATCGCTTGATGAAGCCATCGGTGAACTGGAAAAAGACAGCGTGATCCGCGAGGCTCTCGGCTCACTCATTTGCGAGAGGTTTATCAGCGCAAAACGTCTTGAATGGCAGGACTACCGGCATGAAGTCACATCCTGGGAATTGGAGAAATATCTGCCGGCGTACTAGTGGCACCTCTGTTGGCAAACGTATTTCACTCCGCTCGTGACTTCCCCTCGAGACTACCCTACCCCATTTCCCACCCTCGCAACATGAGGCTTAGCGTTTTGGACGCAGGTTCCGTTTGCGGACAAAGGCATCCAATATTTCCTTGAGATCGGGATGGGTCCGCTCCTGAAGCGAGTATTGCACCCTGGTTGAGGGTTTATTGATGTGGAGAATCCGTCGAAGATCGATGGGTGTTCCAATGATTACTGCATCGCAAGGAACGTTGTTGATGGTGGCTTCAAGATCATGGATTTGCTCGGGACCGTATCCCATTGCCGGCAAGAGGATACCGATCGCCGGATATTTCCTGAATGTCTCCGCAATTGATCCGACGACATACGGACGTGGATCGACGATTTCCGCAGCGCCATACTGCCTGGCGGCCAACGTCCCGGCCCCAAATGTCAGGAACAGGTCGATCACCAAGGGGGCATCCTCCACCACGAGGACACGCTTCCCCTTGATGATCGCCGGATCGTCCGCCACTATCGGTGAAGCGGCCTCAATGATTTNNGGAGGCGCTATCCACTTTGTTCACGACGATCACGTCCGCCATCCGCACATTGGCGGTTCCGGGATAGTACGTCAGTTCGTGTCCCGGACGATGGGGATCCACAACGGTGATCGTAAGGTCGGGTTTGAAAAATGGGAGGTCATTATTCCCTCCATCCCAAATGAGAACATCCGCTTCCCGCTCAGCGCGGCGCAGGATGGCGGCATAATCCACTCCGGCATAGATCACTCCCCCCTGCGCAATGTGCGGCTCATATTCCTCCATCTCCTCGACTGTACATTGGTACGCAGCGAGATCATTGATGGTCGCAAAGCGCTGGACGATCTGCTTTTACAGGTTCCCATAGGGCATCGGGTGACGGACTGCGACAACCTTCAGCCCCAAACTCCTGAGATACGAGCACACCTTGCGTGAGGTCTGACTTTTCCCCGCCCCCGTGCGCACCGCAACGATGGCAACCACCGGCACTTTCGCCTTCAACATTGTCTCTTTGGCACTGAGGAGAACGAACCGCGCCCCGGCTGCATTGACGAGTGATGCGCGTTCCATTACCGCCTGGTGAGACACGTCTGAATACGAGAAGACGACTTCATCTATTTTGTGTTTCACTATCAGATTCGACAATTCCGATTCCGGATGGATCGGAATTCCCCTTGGGTACATAGACCCGGCAAGTTTTGCGGGATATTTTCTCCCTTCGATATTCGGGATCTGTGCTGCGGTGAACGCGACCACCTCGTGCCTCCGGTTTCGCCGGTAGACTGTATTGAAATTGTGGAAATCCCTTCCAGCTGCTCCCATGATGAGGACACGTATGCGAGACATAGAGATCTCCTTAAATGAACTTTTCTTCTTCTGCTGCCGGTAGCGGAGCGGCATCATCACGGACAATTCTTGTCCCCGAGGACCCTTCCAGCGATTCGAGAAGGTGTTCGTGGTCGGTGATGACGACGTTGACCCCTCCAAGTTCCAGGTATTTCATGGCCGCCGTGATCTTGGGCCCCATGGAACCTTCGGGGAACTCTCCATCGGACAGGTACTTTCTGCACTCCGAAATGGTGAGCCTGCTGAGCGGCAGTTGGCTCGCCTTGCCAAAGTCGCGATACACGCAGCCGGCTTCGGTGGCAATGGCAAACATGTCGACCTCAAGCTGTCGCGCAAGGATTGCCGAGGTATGGTCTTTGTCGACCACCGCCTCCACGCCTTTGGTGATATCATGGTCATTAAACACCGGCACGCCTCCGCCACCCGCAGCAATCACCACGAGCCCGCGGTCCACGCATGCCCTTATGGCATCGATCTCCACAATGGCGACTGGTTCAGGAGAGGGGACGACCCGGCGGAACCTATGCGCGGAATCTTCGGCGATGACCCACGCAAAGAGGTCGCGGTAGCGTTCGGCAACCTCTCTGGTGTATGATGGACCGATAGGTTTTGTGGGATGGTGAAAGGCGGGATCATGCGGATCGACCAGGACCTGAGTCACCAGGGAAACAACGNNACATGGCATACTGGAGGACATACCCAACTTCCCCCTGCGTCGCCGCCACACAGCAATCCAGCGGCAACCGGTACGCATGAGCTGCCGCAGATTCCGATCGTATGAGTTGCGCCCCTACCTGGGGACCGTTCCCGTGCGTGAGGACTACACGGTAGCCCGCCCGGATCAAACGCCCAACGGCAGCAGCAGTCCGCACGGCATTTTCAAACTGTTCCTGGGCAGTGCCTTTTTGCCCGCCGCGAATCAACGCATTGCCGCCAACCGCCACCAGAACGAGCCTGGACATATGGGTCCTCGAAAGTCAGCAACCATCATCGGGCGTCAAGGAATGCTCAGCTTCTCAATAGTCCATGCATGATTGCCTTTTGCACGTGCAGTCTGTTCTCCGCCTGATCAAACACCACCGAATTCCTGGAGTCGATGATCTCNNGGCTCTGCCTCCGCTTCCTGCCCCATGCTTGTCCAGGCATCGGTGTACACCACGTCTGCGTTGCGCATTGCTTCAACCGGATCCTCTGTCCATGCTATGAGGCCACCGGTCTTCCCCGCAAGTTCACAGGCCCTCTCCAGAATCTGCTTATCAGGGGCGTATGCCGCCGGCGTACCGAGCCACATTGTCGCGCCAAGTTTGCCTGCAGTCAGGAGCAACGAATGGGCCACATTGTTGCCATCTCCTATGTAAACGATCCTGAGTTTCCTCAAATTCCGCTTATGCTCCTGGATCGTAAAGAAATCGGCGAGAGCCTGGCATGGGCCCTCGAGGTCGGTCAAGCCATTGATGACCGGAATATCCGAATTGTTCGCCAGGGAAACGCAAATATCATGGGCAAACGTTCGGATCATGATGCCATCGACCATACGTTCGAGGTTTTTTGCCACATCGAACACCGACTCGCGCTTGCCAAGATTGATGTCGGCCGGCGTCAGCGTCAGGGACTGCCCCCCGAGCTGACCCACGCCCACGGTGAACGTTGTCCGGGTACGGAGCGATGGTTTTTCAAAAAGGAGAGCAACGTATTTGCCCTCCAGCGAACGCCGGTACCGGACAGGGCGTTCCTTCATGTCGGCTGCACGCGCAAAAATCGCCTTGATCTCCTCCGCAGAAAAGTCATCGACAGAGAGAAAATCACGCCCTGCAATGCCTTTCTTCATTGAAGATTTCCTGCTTTTTCTCTTCACGGAAGTTCTCCTTGGGTATCATGCTCGGGGTGAGTGCGATCAAAAAAATCGCCTTCTTGACTGATTTTGAGGGGCTATTTTGTATCTTTATAAATATGCACCTTAGAAAACTCAACTACNNGTTTTCCGACGTGTTCAACGCTGTCGAGTCGGGGCGGGCATCATGCGGCATTGTGCCGATAGAGAATTCTCTCGCCGGCAGCATCCATCAGAACTATGACCTCCTCCTGGCCCACAAACTTCATATAGTTGGTGAATTCCACCTGCGGATTGAGCATGTTCTCGCGGCCCATCCTACGGCCACTGTTCGCTCCCTCCGCCTGGTGCGATCACATCCCCAAGCGCTTGCCCAGTGCAGCAAGTTCCTGGAGCGCCATCCGCA
>PMNP01000075.1 GCA_003161755.1 Ignavibacteriota bacterium
TTTCCCGGGTTCAATATTCCTTGAGGATCGAAAACCGTTTTGATTTCCCGCATGAGCCTCCGCTCAACCTCTCCAATGGCGAGAGGGAGGTACTTGCGCTGAGAGTATCCTATGCCATGTTCCCCCGAAATGGTGCCGCCGAGACGCACGGTGAGCTGAAAGATCTCCCGAATTGCATCATCGATTTTCAATGCCCAGGCTTCGTCGGAAAGAGTGCCCTTCAGGATGTTCACATGGACATTGCCATCGCCAGCATGGCCATAGCAAATGGCGGTTATCCCATAGCGGTTGGTAATTTCCTTGACGCCACGCACGAGTTCGGGGAGTCGTGCCCGGGGAACGACGGTATCCTCTTCCTTGTAGGCGGATATCGATTTGACCGCTTCACCAATGCTCCGCCGCAAAGCCCATACGTCGGCCACCTTCTGAGGATCATCTGCCAGGAGAACATCGAGTGCTCCATAGCTGCTCAGAATCTCACCAATTGTCGAGATTTCATCATCGAGAACCTGATCCTGATTTCCGTCAACCTCGATCAGCAGCTGCGCACCTGCGTCACCATTCGGAAAGTGCTTTCCCAATTGCTCCTCGGCCGCACGAACAGCCGCGCGTTCCATGAATTCAAGAGCAGAGGGAGTAATCCCCGACTGAAAGATGGCCGTGACAGCCCGGGCCGAAACCTCAAGCGAATCGAAGGAAGCGAGAAGCACCTTCCTTTTCCGAGGCAACGGAAGCAGCTTGAGCCTGATCTTGGTGATGATCGCAAGCGTGCCTTCACTTCCGATGAGAAGCTGTGTAAGATTGTAGCCCGTTGAGTTCTTCAGTACGGCTGCGCCGGTATGAATGACTTCGCCGGACGCGAGGACAGCCTCGAGACCGAGCACATAGTCACGGGTCACACCGTATTTCACCGCTCGGGGGCCACCAGCGCATTCGGCGAGGTTGCCGCCCAGATGACAAGTACCACGTGACGCCGGATCGGGTGGATAGAACAGACCCAGACTTTCCACTTCCTCCTGAAATTTCTGAGTAGTTACTCCGGGCTCTACCTCGGCCTGAAAACTCTCCTTATCGATGGAGAGAATGCGATTGAATCGCTCCATGGAGAGACAAATTCCGCCGCTGACGGGCAACGCGCCTCCGGAAAGGCCTGTCCCTCCTCCTCTGGGGGTGACGGAAAGTCCCAATTCACCAGCCGTCCGCAGGAGGGCCGCAACTTCTTCGGTGGTCCCTGGTTTCACAACCACTTCGGGCGGAAACGTTAAATCCTCCGTTTCATCCCGCCCATACAACAAACAAAGCTCGCGGTCGGTCGAGCAATACACCGATCCCACAATCTCCTGCAGCCGCGATATTTGCTCAGTCTTCAACACACCGTCGCCTAATGGGAGTTTTCAGGAAGGAGAACAAACCTGGCGTAGTGCCCCGTGTCAAGATAGCTATTGGCCGCGTCTCGGACGATCTCGGGGGTGATGCTGCGAATCAAATCCGCATACGTGAGAATCTGTTCCGGATTAATTTCGTTGACACGGCAGAATTGCAGGGCAGTCAGCCAAAAACCGTTCTGTTTGAGACTCACCTCTCGCTCGCGCAAATCAGTCTCCCGTACCTTGGCGATATACGACGAGTCGGGCCCGAATCGTTGGAGACTGTCGATTTGCTGGAAGACTGCGTGTGTGAGTTCTTCCACTCGCTCGGGTGCGCAGCCGAATGAGATGACCAAACGATAGCGCTGTTGGGGAATGCGACTGGGAGCGGCGCTTACGCCAACCCCATATGTTCCCCCCTTTTCCTCCCGGAGCGCCTCTCTGAGTTTGATGCGCAAGACCTCTGCGAGAGAACTGATTGCAAACCGATTTTCTCTCGTCCATGTGAACGGACCGGTGAAATACAACCTGACGAGGCTTTTCGGTTCAATGCCCCGATGCACCGTGCGGTTCACCACTCCAGACGGAGGCTCTATCCGCAGATCCTTCCAGTGCTCCACATTGTCTGTCGATGGCAGGGTGGCGAGGTAGGTCTCGATCAGTGGCGTGATCTCTGCTACGGTGAAGTTTCCAACAAAAAAGAACGTAAACCCCGCAGCATTGGAGAATCTGTCACGATACATTGCCATCGATCGGGCGAGGTTCATTTCGTCGAGCATCGGGACGTTGATCGGTCGCCGGCGAAAACTGTGCTGGCTCATCGTTACCTGAACGGTATCTTCAAAAACGGATTCCGGCCTATCGCCCCGGTTTTGAAGGATCGACTTCATACGGGATGCATACGAAACAAAAGCCGAACTGTCGCCCCGGGGTGCGGTAAAGGTCAGGTAGATAAGCTGGAAAAGCGTTGTAAGATCCTGTGGCGAGGCGCTTCCACCAACACCCTCCGAGAACTCGTCCATGAAAGGGGAGACCCGCACAATCTTTCCCGCAAGTTTTTTCTCCAGGAGTATTCTGTCAAAACCGTCCAAACCACTCTCCTGGAGAACGGCAGTTGCTGTGAGCGCCGCGATGTAATCGGAATCTGCCGCCAGAGAAGTGCCGCCATCACGAACCGATGAAAACAGGATTTCGTCGTTCTTGAAGGTCGTCGGTTTTAAGACAACTTTTGCGCCGTTGGAAAGCCGGATTTCAGTGATACCAAGGGTATCGTTGTTTTTGCGTTCAACGATCTTTCCTGGATGTGGAATAATCCTTAGTAATGGATCGGTTGTTGTAACGTCGACATAGGCCGAAAGTCCTGCGCTATCAACGACATCGATAGTTCGAGCCAGTTCGTCATTCGAAGGAAGGGTCGCTTCTGATTTGGCAGGAGCGCTGACAGTGATCACCCGATTGTCTTTTGTGATCCAGTCGGTTCCAACGTGGTTGACTTCTTCGAGCGTGATTTCAGGGATAAACCGCTTGTACAAGCCATATTCAAAACTGATCCCCGGGCTCGGTTCATGCTGCAGAAAATTACGAATGTACTCGGAGACGAATTCATTCGATTCCGTTTTGCCTTTTTCGGTGTTTGCGGCCTCCATTTGCCGGAGCATGTCGCTTTTGGCGCGACCGAGTTCCGTTTGTGTGAAACCAAACCTCCGGACACGTTCCGTTTCCGCCATCACCGTCGAGAGACCCCGGAGTATTCCGCCGTCCTTAACCTCGGAACCAAGGGCAAAGAATTCCTCTGTGCGCACAAGGCGTCCGTAGCTGCCGTAGGCGTTGATATACGGGGGGTCCGCCTTCCGTGTGAGTTCATCAAGACGATTGTTCAACATGTCAGTGAACAGACCATCGATAATCTCCCGCCGGTAGTCCCCCACAAGGGTGTCGGACATGACAGGGTGTTTGTAGTATACGTCAACACTCGTGACCGTAAGTTCGGGATCTGTCGCAATTGAGAATAAGGTCTGGCTGTGGGTGGGAACCGGATAGATCTCCCGTTTCCGCTCGGCAATCTGGGAAGGAATTCGGGAAAACGTTTCCCTGATACGTTGTTCAATGGCATTCTTGTCGAAATCTCCCACGGCGATGACCGCCATAAGGTCTGGGCGGTACCAATCCCGATAAAACCTGCGGAGGGTGTCGTAGTTGCAGCCTTGGATAATCTCAGGTTTGCCAATCGGGAGTCGCTCGGCATAGCGAGAATCTGAAAACAGAACTGGGAATTGTTTATCGCGAATCCTCGCCCCGGCTCCGCGGCCCAGTCGCCATTCCTCCATGATGACGCCCCGCTCCTTGTCGATGTCGGCGTCCTTCTCACTTACTTCATGCGCCCATTCTTCAAGAATCTCAAATCCTCTGGCAACGATGGACGGCGTGTCGGTTGGAATTTGAAGCATGTACACCGTTTCATCGAATCCGGTGGAAGCGTTCAGGTCGGGTCCAAAGCGGACGCCGACCGACTCAAGGTAGTTGATGATCTCCTGCTTGGCAAAATGGTGTGTGCCGTTGAAGGCCATATGTTCTGTGAAGTGCGCAAGCCCGCGTTGAGCATCATCCTCAAGGATGGATCCGGCATTGACAACGAGGCGCAACTCGGCGCGCTTCTAGGGTTTTCTGTTCGTCCGCACATAGTAGCGGAGTCCATTGGGGAGCGATCCCACCACGACGGATGTGTCGAGGGGGAGCGGTGAGGAGAGGGGGATGGTGAATGGGGTCTGTGCCCAGAGGGGGGCAAAGGCAAGAAGAACAATTCCGGCCGTCGTTGTCGCCAATCGGGTTCGTAGATACACAGGCAGAAACCTCCGATCTCTTTGTACTGGACCAGTGGACCCGTTACTCGGTCCCGAGTTGTTCCAGATTGTTCCCCAGTTTTTCAAGATTGAGTTCAAAGGACGATAGTTTCTCTCGTTCACGTGCCACCACGTCAGCCGGCGCACGTTCTGCAAAGTTCGGATTGGCAAGTTTTTTCCGAATCGATTCCGCCATCGTGGAGAGCCGATCAATTTCCTTCTGCAGGCGGGAACGCTCCACCTCAATATTGATGAGACCTTCGAGGGGGANNCGTCAACCACTGCACTTGCAGAGAGCTTCGGCCGGGTCCCTTCCTCGATGAATGTCAATGCATTGACGCGCGCCAACCTTCGAAGGTAGCCCTCGTACATTCCCAGGATTTCCTGGGGATGCACGATGCTTTTTCTCATTTGAACCGATATCTCGCGGGATGGTGCGATGCCCATTTCACTCCGTATCTGCCTGAGAGCCTCAATCACCTTCTGTACGAACGCCATCTGTTGGTCGACCTCGGTGTTCATCAGCGACCGGTCCGCCACCGGAAGACTTGCCCGCATGATGGATCTTCCTTCGGGCCTTTTCCGCAGGCTCTGCCAGAGTTCCTCAGTGATAAATGGCATCATCGGGTGAAGGCAGCG
>PMNP01000379.1:0-182 GCA_003161755.1 Ignavibacteriota bacterium
GTTGCACATGGCGCGAACAACTCCCCGTGCCAGCAAGCAATCTGGTTTTCGACACTTGCGGCTCCACTGGGGTAAGACCAATTGTCGATGCAGGAGACAGTCTGAGGGGCCTCGCTTGGAGTGGACAGGGTGGTATATGGACCGCTCCACTTAATGTGGCTCAATTTCCGGGAAGAGTCTGG
>PMNP01000379.1:215-4615 GCA_003161755.1 Ignavibacteriota bacterium
ATCTGCATTGAAATTCACAACGGGCAGAACATCTATTTTGAGAACTGCGCTATCGGCTTGGGTACTTCACGCATGGGAATGTTACTTGCCGATGGCTCAAACAATGGACATATCTTTGGATGTCAGTTGGACAGAATGGATACTGTTTATCATTCCTTTCAATATGCTGGCAACTATGGAGGTGGGAACTCTTGCGATTGCCTTACTATGCAATCGGCCTCATATTGGGATATCCACAATAATATTTTTGCTGACCCCGGACATTCGTGCGTCAGCCTGAGCGCCCTTGACCCCGTACTAGCTCCAAACTGGTATCTTGTCAACAACAAGATCCATGACAACGAATGTTTCATGCGCTCAGGTGACTACGGGCGGGCTTTTGATGTTCAGGCTACGCTGTCCGGTCATGCAACGGGAAATCTCTTCTACAACAACTACATCCATAACTTCACGGTATTCTCTCAAATCGGTGGCAACAACAACGCCTTCTATTACAACATTTGGGATACAACGCGGTTATCCCCTGACGACGCCAATAATGTTCCTCCCACGACTCAACGATCGGGCTTTGTCCTCTTCTGGGCGAATAGCGGGTATGGTTCGACAAATAACCGAGTATGTAACAACACCTTCATGAATGCCCAGGGCCCAGCGGTGACGGTCAATAACTCAGACAGTAAGCCTCAGGGGTTTAACCTCATTGCCAATAATCTGTTCTATAACAACGGCCAAACCTATGATAACGTAGAGAGCTTCCGGCATATTCAGCTCTGGACATATCCAAACTCGGCCAATCATGACACCATTTGGAACAATCTCTTTTTTCAGCCGAATGGCGACACCAACCAGATCAGCTATCTTAATCAAGTAGAGACAGTTGATGCCTTCAACAAAGCTCACTTAGGAAATTCTGACACAGTCAAAGGCAATCTTGCCTCAGATCCACTCCTTGACACGAACTACACCTTGCCCTACTATTCCCCAGCAGTTGATTCCGGAGCTAATGTGGGACTATCGCTCGATAGAGCAGGAACGCCTGTTCCTTTCGGCAACAAACCGGATATCGGCGCTTATGAATCGCTAGCGCTTCGGGCGGAAATATCAGGCAACGATGTCGTTTTAACGTGGGCTGCACCTCCCTCTGGGAATGATCTAACTTTATACACGTTGGTTCGTCCAAACCGCGTTCCAGCTCCTATCCCTAGTGCACAAACATCAACAACTGATCAGAGCGCCACGCCGAATTTAGGGCCTTCCACCGAATATAGACTTATTGCAAATAGTACTTTGCGCGGGACTCTTGGCAGCACTCGCGTAAAAGTCATTAAACCTCCGTCGACAATATCAGCCAGCTCCACGTGGTCAGGGACAGTCTACCTGCCGAACACCGTGACAATCAACTCTGGTGTAGCTGTTACGATGTATCCCGGAACGCGAGTGAGAGGACTCTCGCCAACCGGAGGCTTGCTCAATGTCTCAGGGTCCTTAACGTCTTTGGGCACGCTCAACTATCCAACCAGCTTTGACCGGAGCACGACAAGCGGCGTGTGGGGTGGCATTACGTTGAATTCTGGCAGCAGCGCTTCAGTACTGTCGTATTGCAAAGTACTTCACGCAAACCGGGGTATCTATGAAAACGGCGTGAGTGTGGACATCTCGAATTCAGCAATAGACAGCTGCACTGAGGGCATTTACCTCTACAATTCCTCTCCGAAGATTCATAAATGCAACATCCATGACAATACTGACGCCGGAGTCTATGTCATCTCCTGCTCGAATCCCCCGTACCCGATCCTGGACAGTAACTATATTCAAAACAACTACTATGGAATATACTGCACGACGAATTCCAATCCGAAACTCGGCAATGGTTCGGCACATGGCGACAACTACATTGCCAATAACACGAATGGTCTGTTTTGCTGGAATAACTCCCTTCCCATGCTAGGTGAGAGTTCACCTGTTGTGGACGGCGGGTACAATAACTTCGTCAATCTTGGTGGTAATCAATGGAATGTGTACAACATGACTGGCTATGCCATTTATGGACAAAACAACTGGTGGGGCTCTACGAACCAGTACAACTTCAGATTGGCGGGCACAGGAAGCACAATATGAGATCCGTATCTCAGAATCGTAGAAACGATCCCCCAGCCACCATTGAGTAAATCAGCGGGGATTGTCGTGGCATCAGGAGCGAGCGGCGTTCCGATGCAGTCGACTTTGGATAGTATCCATCAGCTATTGGCAGCAGGAAGTCCAGCTGCCGCGCGGACTGCCTGTTTGAACTTGATCAATAGCTATCCGGATTACTCCGTTTCCTACAATGCCTTAAATCTCCTGAGAGAAACGTTTTCTACCAGTGACGTTGCCGGGCCAAAGGGTCTGTATCTTTCGCTCCTCAACACGAAAGTGAAGAAACCTCTCTATGCCGTTGCAGGCTTGATCCTCGCGAGTATCGATAAGCCCAACACGTTGAGCTGGCTTGATCAAGTGATCCAGAGCTATGGAACGGATAGTGTTGCCGAGCTGGCCTTGTTCGATAAGTTCGTCTGGTATTACTTCGAACAACAGGACAGGTCAAATGCGGTCAGAATCTCAGGTCAGCTCGACTCCTTGTTCCATCTCTCCATTGCAGCAATTGAAGCCCACAAGATCCTTGGGGATTCGCTCGGTGCAAACGCAGGGCAAACTCTTCAGAAGCCTGACGTCAAAACGCCGATTGCCTACGCGCTGTATCAGAATTACCCCAATCCGTTCAACCCAAGCACGAACATCCGCTACGCGCTGACTGAAGATGCCAATGTGTCGCTCATTGTGTATGACATCTTGGGCCGGGAAGTAACGACGCTTGTCAATAACGTGGAAGCTGCCGGATACCATACTATAGTCTGGAACGCTACACGTGCGGCAAGCGGCGTGTACTTCCTGCGTATCCGGGTCACGAGTGGATATGGCGTAACGAAGTACACAAAGGTGACAAAGCTGATGGTTCTCAAGTGAGCACAATCCAGATCACGAAAAAGGGTCGAAACTGATTGTTTTTCGTGAACTGGTGAGCCTGATGAGACAGAAACCGCTCACAGGATGTTATAAGAATGAGTATATTGCGGTGGCGGTGGAGGCGAATTCCTTCACTGCCACCTTTGTGTTCCTCTTTAACAGTGCAGAAATCCTCTGTTCGTGGCAGTTGACAGTCCATTAGGAGCACCCATGCTCCATCGCTTTGATGCCGTTGTAAGGAAAGCAATGACACGTTTCCTGAAGAACCTCCGCTTAAGCGCTCTACTTTTCTGCGCCGTTCTGTTCTCTGTGTCCTCATTACCTCTCCATGCACAGTCGCCTTTCCGTACGCATCACGACGCCAGAGTGCAGTTAGCGCCGGGCACTGTTCAGACTTCCATCACCCGGAACGGCAAGACAATCCAATCACAGACAATTGATCCGAACGAAGAACTCCGGGTTATTATTACATTTGTCACACCTCCTCGCGTTGCAGCTTTTGGAGGAAAGAAAAGGAAAAATGTCCCTTCTTTCCAATTGAATACACTGGAAGCTGCTATCGAATCAGACCACGCACGATTCGACGGAGATCTTCCCAGACTTGAAGCAGCAGGGGCAACTCGCTTCAAGGGCGCGAATAGCACAAAAGGTCAGACTACTGCGCACTTCAGGACAGCTTTCAATGGTGTTGCATTCCGTGGTCCAAGGTGGCTCGTCTCACAACTCTCAGGACTCCCCTATGTAAAGAGTATTGCGCAAGATAGAGCTCTGAAAAGCTTGGACACACTCTCCAATCAGGTCATTGGAGCAGATAGGACTTGGACGCTTCTGCATGCCACTGGAAGGGGAGTGAGGATTGGATTTTTGGATACAGGCATCGATTACACGCTGCCGGAACTCGGCGGAGGGTTCGGTGCAGGAAAAAAGGTGAGAGGCGGGTATGATTTTGTGCATAACAGTCCAGACCCTATGGATGACAACGGCCATGGGACATCCGTTGCTGTAACGGCCGCTGGCTTATCAAGTGCGAGCATTTCCAATGGTGTTGCCCCCGATGCTCTCGTTTATGGCTACAAAGTGCTGGATAATACCGGACAAGGCTCAGTGTCACTTGCACTACAAGCCTTGGATGCAGTCGTTGCAGATTCGATTGAAGTATTGAATATGAGTTTTGGCGCTCCGGGTGACCCTTCAGACCCATTGTGTTCAGCACTGGACAATCTTTCCGCACTCGGTATTGTCTCGGTTGCAGCCGCAGGCAACAGTGGACCATCCTATCAAACGATGCTGTCGCCGGGATGTGGGAAGACGGTCATTGCTGTCGGCGCAACAGATGATTACGATGCGCTAGCCGACTTCAGCTCGCGGGGACCAAGTGATATCGCTTTCACAATCAA
>PMNP01000138.1:0-3811 GCA_003161755.1 Ignavibacteriota bacterium
AGCGAAAATGACGGCAATCAATCCAGTTGGGATGATTCCCGCAATGGCGGCGCCACAGAGCGCCCCAAGGGTTGTTGCAACTTCCAGAAACATCCCGATTCGGATATTGGTGAACCCTTCGCGGACATAGGCGGCGGCGGCACCGGATGAGGTGGCGATGACGGAAATAAGAGAAGCGCCAAATGCGTAGCGAATATCGATCCCAAACCCGAGAGTCATTAATGGGATGATCACAACCCCGCCTCCCAGTCCCGTCAGGGCGCCGAGAAATCCGGCCACTACAGAACCGGCAAAGAGCAGCAGGGAGAAAAGGGCGTATGACACTGGGTTTCGGATGACCTCACAGGAAAAATCTAACAAGCGAAGAAAATCATTTCCAATTAAACAAACAACCAGCGGAAAATCGCCGTTCCCCGGCTCCCGGGTTCTGTTTCGCAGGGGTCTGGTTCTCTGCGTTTAGCCCGGAGCCGGGTGAACTACGGCGAACTTGATGTTTATCCTTGAATAGCGACAAAGAATGTATTCTCTCCCCTGCGCACCAGAAAAGCCGCAGTGTCGTCAGCGCCAAGCTTGCGAACTGCCTTGTCAAAATCACTTACGGATGCAACAGCCTGGCGGTTGACCTCCTTAATAAGATCCCCGGGCTGCAATCCGGCCTCTTCCGCCGGACTGCCAGGCTTCACGTTACTTATCACCACTCCGTGTTCATCCTTGTACCCGAGTCGGTCGGCTTCTTCACCGCTGAGGCTCTTCACCGAAAAGCCAAGCTTCTCCGATGCCTTGTGATCGGTGTCTTCGCTATTCTCTTCGGTATCTTTTGACGCCAGCTTTGCCGGCCGCTCTCCCAGTTTCACGGTGATGTCGAGAGGCTTTCCATCTCTGAGAACGCTGACTTTTGCGTTTGTCCCAGGCTCGGCCTCCGCCACCAGATTGCGAAGCTGCGTACTGCCGGAGATCTTTGCGCCATTAAATTCCGTAATAATGTCTCCTCGTTTGAATCCCGCCTTTTCTGCGGGTCCATTCTTGGTAACGTCGCCGACGAGCGCGCCATCCGTTGTCTTCAGGTTGAGTCCTTTCGCAAGAGACGGATCGATGTCCTGAGGAAGCAAACCCATGTAGCCGCGAACGACTTTTCCTTTATCAATAAGCGACCGCATGACGTCGCGGGCCATGTTGATGGGTACTGCGAACCCAATCCCGACATTTCCCCCGCCGTTCGGACTGAAGATGGCCGTGTTGATGCCGACAACATTGCCGTCAAGATCTGCCAGCGCCCCGCCGCTGTTGCCCGGATTGATCGAGGCGTCGGTCTGNNTTGGCGCTGATGATGCCCGCCGTGACTGTGTGATTCAGGTTGAAGGGGTTCCCAACAGCAATGACCCATTGACCCACCTTCAGTGAATCGGAATTGCCCAGTGTTGCAACAGGAAGGTCGGTGGCATCAATCTTAATGACCGCAATGTCCGTCTGCGGATCGCGACCCACGATCTTGGCGGTGTACTTTCGCTTGTTGGCAAGCTCCACGGTGAGCTTCTCTGCGTTNNACCACGTGGTTGTTGGTCAGAATGTAGCCGTCGCGGGTGACAATCACGCCTGAGCCGAGTGAGTGCTGTGTTTGCTTCATGTCGCCATGAGGGACATCGCCGAAAAACCTCCTGAAGAAGTCGTCCCCAAACATGTTCCCAAACGGGTCATGGATCTTTGCGATGGACTCTGTCTGGATGGGAACGACGCTCGGGTTGATCCGGGCAGCTGAAGCCTGAAATGCTTCGCTGAAGGCATTCAGGAGGCTTTTTGCCTGTGGAGAGATCTGCTCGGGAGAAGTCGACGGTTCGTCAAAATCATAACGATGCGTTCCCTTCGCCCCCATGCTGGTCATAAAAAAAATGCCAATTCCAAACCCGGCGGCAGCCGCCAGGGTCAGGAAATATGAAACCCTCGTCTTACGCATAACGTCTCCTTATGGTGTCGTGCTCAAAAACTCTTCGAGCTTGCTTAGAGAATGATGAACCTGATAGCAACGAGGAGCAGGATGGCGGCAATGACCACAAAAAACAGCTGGATCGCAGCCCTCCGCAATCCGATCCCAATTCTCACGTCGTCGCCTTTCGCCGACCGGCGTTCTTCGTCGCCCATGGACGCTCCCGCACAAAGCATTGTCTGATTTATGATACGAGCGTGAGATGAACGAGAAATGAAGGGAAGATGACAACATTGTCATCGAGAAGAGGAATTATGGGGATTTGGGGGGATAGCCCCCGTGTTACGCGAGCGGGAGTTCGACGACGAAGATTGAGCCTTTTCCAGTTGTGCTTTCCACCCTGATGGTTCCGTGGTGGGCTTCGGTGATCCATTTTGCGATGGCAAGGCCGAGTCCTGATCCCCCTTTCATCCGTGACCGTGCCTCATCCACGCGATAGAATCGCTCGAAAATTCGCGAGAGGTGCTGGGCAGGAATGCCCATTCCGGTATCGGAGACGGAGATCCAGACCGAGGCGCCACGGACTTCTGAAGTGATCGCAAGCGATCCTCCGGGGTCCGTGTACTGTACTGCATTCGTGACGAGGATGCGAAACAATTGACGAAGTCGAGCAGCGTCGCCCATGACTGTCGCGGCATCATTACGGCCAAGCGTAACAACAAGACTCTTGTTTGTCGAAAGCATTGTCGCATCTTCGACGAGATCCTCAATAATGGCGGAAAGGCCCACTGGTTCATGCTGAATGGTAATCTGCGCTGCGTCGGCACGGGCAAGCGTCAGGAGGTCATCGACAATGCGCGACATGCGTATTGTCTCCTCAAGGTAAGTGGTCGCCAGGGTTTGGGTTTCTTCAGGAGAGAGGGGGCGCATGAGGGCGAGTTCTGATTCACCCTTGAGAATCGTAAGAGGCGTCTTCAGTTCGTGGGCAACACTGAGAGAGAATTCGCGGATCTGTGCAAACGACGTCTGGAGTCGCGCAAACATTTTGTTGATCGTAAGGATAAGACTGCCGAGTTCGTCGGGCACATCCCGTTCTGGGATTCGTTCGCTCAGGTTTTCCGCCGAAATCCTGTCCGCAAGATGCGTAATCTGGCTTATGGGGCGCAGGACCATTCCCGACATGATCCAGCCGCCGGTGATGGCAACGAACAAGACCACCGGGACAAGTATGCCAAAGATCGAGAGGAGATGGTTCAACACAAGGTTTGTCTCTTGTTCGCTGTACGCAACCTGAACAACAAACGGATCGGTGCGGCGTGATGCCGCGCGGATCGATGTACCGTCAAGACCATGGATGGATTGCACAATAGTTCTGTCGGGTGGTAGCGCGGAGGCTGGAAGCAGGCCTGTGTGACCCCCTGCGGATTCGTACAGAATCGTTCCCGCGATTGTGGTGAGAATGACGGAATAATTGCGCGGGTTTGATCGGTAATGGGCGACGATCTGTTGTTCCACGTTATACGAGAGAGCTTCGAGCGGAGTGAAGAAATCGAGCCGGTTGCGTTCAAGTTCGACCAGACGCGAGATCCAATCCACCTCTTCGAGGAGATTGCGTTCCAGCTCCGCCTCTTCCGTGTGGCGGAAATACAAGTACACGCTGGTGCCGAACAGCGCGAATGCCGCCAACAGGATGAACGAGTACCAGAAGGTGAGGACGAACCTCGTGGATTTAACGGTTCGCGGGAGTTTCATCGGCCTCATCTTTCACGACATATCCCACACCGCGCACGGTGTGGATGAGTTTTGTCGGGGCACCGTCGTCGATCTTCCGGCGGAGCCGGTTGACAACGACGTCAACGATATTCGTATCGGAATCGAAGTGCATGTCCC
>PMNP01000138.1:3834-12572 GCA_003161755.1 Ignavibacteriota bacterium
GGTTTCGGCAGGTAGTCGTCGGCCCCAAGATTGAGCCCTTCGACTCTGGATTCCAGCTCGCTCTTTGCTGAGAGCATCAGAACGGGGGTGGTGATGCCCGAATTCCTCATCTCTCGCAGGATCGCGAACCCGTCTTTCCCGGGGAGCATGACGTCCAGGATAACCGCATCGTATGAATCCGTCATGGCGAGCGCGGCACCCTTGGTGCCATCGTCCGCAACGTCGACGGTATATGCCTCTGCCTGGAACCCCTTTTGCAGGAAGGTGGCAACCTTTTTTTCGTCTTCGACCAGGAGGATTCTCATGACAAGGGAAATATAGGCGATTCTTCCCTTCGTTTCAAATCTGGATCAAGAAGAAAATCTCACGTAGATGGCTTATCAGAGACAACAACGGGACCCCCTCACCACAAGGGGGCCCCGCTGTACCCGCTGCAGGTTCGTCCTTTACTTCGCGAGAATCATCCGCACTGTCCCGCTGAAGCGCTCCGTTTGGAGCCTGCAGAAGTACACTCCGCTTGCAAGAGTCTTACCCGCTGCTGACGCAGAGAAGATGGCCCGGTGCTGTCCCGCCTCTTGAATGCCGTCAACCAGACGGGCAACTTCCGCGCCTAATGTGCTGTAGACAATCAACGTCACCTGGGATCGTTCGCTAATGCTGTAACCGATCGTCGTCATTGGATTGAAAGGATTGGGGAAATTCTGGTGCAGCGAAAACGCTATGGGCTTTGCGCTCTCGACAATGCCTGTCACGGTCTGTACCTCGACGATAATGGGTTCGGAATAGTGCTCTGAACCATCAAGATCGACCTGCTTCAGGCGATACTCAACCCGGCCAACGACGGCATCATGATCGGTAAATGAATATTCGTGCGGCATGACGGAGGTGCCAGCCCCGGCGATAATGGTGTCCCGCACATCGGTGAAGCTTGTCTGGCCGGTGGGTCGATGCTGAATCCTGAATCCATAGTTGTTCGATTCCGATGCGGTAGCCCATTGGAGCAGCACACCCTGACGTCCCGGCGTTTGCGTGGCAACAAACGACGAGAGCTGAACCGGCAACTGGAAGTCGCCGCCCACACCGTCGATGCTGACTTTTGGATCCCCGATCACCACTTCCATCCATGAAATATAAATCGTTGAGAGGTAATAGCTCTCTGCAAGGTTGTATCCGGAGGTGTAGGAATCATAGAGGATACTGACGACAGACATCGCAGAGGAGAACGGCTCATATACATAGCCTTTTGCACCGGAGGCTCCCTCTTTAACAAGATCAGCGATGAGGGACTGGCCGTACGACGGTGGTGAAGCAAATGATCGCGCCGACGATGAGACATACGTTTCGGCAATACCGCCCGGTGCCCATGTGTTGCCCGGGATAGCGTGTTGGGTGAAGAGATCCGCGTAGTGGTCGTTGCTCCCCCAACTTGTATAGCCCAATACTCTTGTGGAGTGTGTCAGGAAAACGCTGTCGCGATTGATAGTTGCCCTGCATCCTTTTGCGGTCACTTTTGTGTAAGCATCCGACATATAGGTGTTCAGATACGGTACACTGCTGTTCCATGCCGGGTCTTGGTCAAAAACGAATTGTCCCATCGGGTCGGGAGTCAGACCTGGCACCGCGCGGTCGATCATGTTTTCCACATCCTGCACTGTGTAGCCGTCGAGCCGCGTCACTAGGTACACGCCGAACTTGCTCCTGCTGAAATGCTGTCCCTTGTTGTAATAGGGGGAGATGATCCTGCCCACGCCGCCGATGCTTGAACTGTACGAACCCAGGATCAGCATCAGGTCACTTTCCACCGAAGACGATCGCGAAGAACATGAAAACGGATACCCGCCCCCCGGCTCCCGGTTGACCTTCAGCGGCACACCCTTCGTTGTGACAAGATAATTTATGGAAGAGACGAGATTGTGTGCCGTCAAGTATGATTCTACCTGCGAGCGAAGACTGGCAAATCCAACACTATCAATCTCCTCCTGTTCGGGGACATCAATCGAAATCATGTTGACGGCGGGAATGGCTCGAGCCGTCTGAAAGTATGCCGCAATCGCTTTCGATGATGCGCTGTTGCTGTTGACGATGACAGCGACATCGTTATAGTTTACGGATGCGGTTGAGACGCTGGTGCACACGAGAACGGTGAAAAGGCCCACCAGGAAATTTCTCACATTCTTCATTCACTTCTCCGTTTGTCTTCGACAATTATCATTTCAGTAGCTGTGCCACCAGGGATCGGTGATGTGGGCAATCGCACAAGAGGGTGAAACAGCATGACTGGCGTGGAGATTTGCATGCAGTGTCGATCGACGCTTCCATGTATGCACAGCGGTGACGCTCCCGCGCTGAACTTCTTACAGGAATGCCACACTGCAATTCTACAAACACAACTACGGAGGTGTCTTTGCTGCCTGCTTTGTGTATGCCATGTCTGTTTATCCAGCGTCAGCGCGGCGCCAATGAACCATGGAACTCTATGATCTGTGCGCTTCGACAAGTTGAAGGGCCATGCCCATAGTCCCGATGGTGCCTTTGAAGAATAGTCTGTTCCCGGGCCACAAGAAGGGGCAGGAATCGCCTGAAATTCGTGGCATGTCACCGATGAGTGCTCTCAGCAGCTGAGCTTGGGAAGGCGTTGCCCCCAACGAGAACCCTTTTCCATACACAATTGTTATTGCAGTAGCCCGCCTGCCGTCAGATGCTCACTTTCCGTTGCTTCCTTCCGTGATGAAGCGCATCGGGCCCGGTGTAAGTTCCTGAAAGGCGCCTTGACCACGAACACACAATAGGGCGCACCCCTCTTCACTGGAAGGAATGCCGCAATGAACTCCCCTTGGTACGTTTTGCAGAAGATCTCCGTGCAAGCGCTGGTCATAGGTGTGTGTGCCCAGGCTCAGGCGCAAACCGATTATTGGGTTTCGGCGAGAGGCCAACAGCGGGATCCGGTTACTGCCATCTGTGCCGGCAACCAAGGCATGCTGTTCCTTGGAACGGGCACAAGCGAAGGGGGAGGCGCTCTCTATGCCTCGACCGACGGCGGAAGATCATGGACACTCCTTCCGCTTGAGGTCTCCACAAGCTCAATCCACTCAATTCTCAATCTTGGAAATGGAAGGCTTCTTGTCGGCACTGCCGATGGCGCGGGGTCAACAGGAGTGCACTTTTCATCCGACATGGGGCTGACCTGGCAGTCTTCTTCTCTCACCATTCCTGTCTATGGGTTCGCCGGGACTGATACCGATCTCGTTGCCAGCACAGCGCTCGGAGTCTACCGATCCTCTGATTCCGGCAAGACATGGACGGTCACCGGGTTCTCGCGCGAAACTTTTTCGGTGGCGGCGAACACCAATGGAGTCCTGATCTGCGGTACGACGTNNAAAGCCGTCCTTGAAGCGCATTCCGGAATGATCTACCGATCGCTTGACAGAGGGGAATCGTGGCAGGAAACGATTAGCTCTGATGGGACGGTGAACGAAATACTCTTTGTCTCGTTGAACGAAGCTTTTGCGGCACTCGGAGATCGGGGCGTCGTGCACTCAGTGGATACAGGCCAGACGTGGAGTTCGTTGAATAGCGGACTACCTGCAGGATCGGTTGTTCAGTGTCTTGCGGTGGATGATTCGGGCGCCATGTTGGCAGGCACGTCGTCGGGACTTCTGTTCAAGATGCGCGAGGGTTCCGCTGTCTGGGAGGCATTGCCCTTTACAGCAGGGCCAATTGCCCAAGCGCTGTCCGTGTGTCCATTGGGAGATCAAATACTGGTCGGAACGGATAACCCTGTAAGCTTTCTCATGTCATCGTCTAATCGAGGAGCGACATGGAAAGCCCAAGAGGATGTCCTTGCCTCTTCCTGGATTTACAGCATTGCCGTGCTGTCCAACGGGGCACTTGTGGCTGGAACTCAGAACGGGGTGTTCGTTACCAGCGATGAGGGAAATTCCTGGGCTTCCAGCGGTGGGGAAATAGGTTCTCACACTGTATACTCGCTCGCAGAAGGGGACAAGGGAACGCTCTGGGCCGCAGCAGGCAGTAATGGCTTGTTCTTCTCGGTTGATAAGGGTGCGCACTGGACGACAAACAGTGCGGCTCCGTTAGGGTGCTATTTTTCCCGAGTAGCCAAAAATCCTGCGGGGTCACTATTTGCAATAGGGTCAAGCGTCCTGTTTCGATCAACAGACAATGGCGCCTTGTGGTCGACAGTGCTGTCCAAGGGTGGCGGTTTCCTGTTTTGCTCCAAGTTGGGAACGGTGTTCATTCGAGACAGCATCGGTTCGTTGCTACGGTCGTTCAACGACGGTTCTACCTGGGCCTCCACGTCCGGCATGAATCCAACAAACACAGTGTATGATATGGCGGAAGATTCTGCAGGTATCCTGTATGCAGGGACGTTTGAAGGTGTGTTCATGTCGGGGGACAGCGGAGCAACGTGGCACAAAATCCTCGACGGAGAAACACAAAGTCTGGCAATCAATGAAGTGGGCTATCTCTTCCGCGGGGCATACGGAACGGTGACTGCAAGTGAACCGTCATTCACAAAAAACAATGGCATTTCCTGGAGTGATATCGGATCCGGTTTGGGAAGTCACCAAGGAATAGCGCGTCTGGCCGTTGGGAAGAATGGAAGAGTATTTGCAGGTACTGTGGATGGAGGGATGTACCGAAGCGCACAGATTTCTCTCCCAGTTGTTTTGGCAATGTTTGCCGGAGTGGCAATGCCAGGGTCTGGTGTGAGGATCAATTGGACCACAGTGGAAGAACATGAACTCCTCGGCTTCGTTGTGGAACGCGCTGTTTCGACCATCGGTCCGTATGTCGATTTGCCGAGGAGTTTCACCCCGGCATCCGGATCCCATGGAGTGGAGGTTCACTACAGCTATGCCGATTCGACTCCGCCGCCGGGAGTGACATGCTATTATCGCCTCCGCCAAATTGAAATTGACAGCACCATGAGCTTCAGTGGTCAGGTTGCCGTAACGACGATAACCGGAGTGCGAACAGACGCAATCGCAGCCGCATTCGGATTGGGCCAAAACTATCCCAATCCATTTAATCCGACGACAGAAGTCAGATATCAGTTGTCGGCAGCAGGCAGGGCGAAGCTGGTGGTCTATGATCTTCTCGGGCGTGAAGTGGTTGTGCTTGCGGATGGCTTCCAGGCCGAGGGATCGCACACCGTGCAGATGAATGCTTCACAGATTGCCTCGGGCATCTACGTGTACAGACTCACAGCAGGATCGCTCACGCAAACGCGGAAAATGATTGTGTTGAAATGACTGTGAGTACACCCCCCATTTGCCACGCTTGAGTTTGCATCAATCTTCTCCGGATACTATCTTCTTACATAGTGCATACCGGCAGGAATCCATGTCGAGTCATCGATCCGCCATTGTTTCGGATGGTGTTCATCTTACAATAAACGAATGCCATCCGAATTCTCAAATGGCGCGAGAACTCTGGGAAGCGTTGGACAAGGATCTTTTGACTCGCTATCCAGCGCTGGCAATCCACGGATTTCATTCTGGAGAACTCACCGAATGGAAAGGTCTGTTCGTGGTTGGTTCTTTCGCGATGAATTCTGTCGCTTGCGGGGCGATGAGAATCCTCAACGAGTGTGAAGGGGAGATCAAGCGGATGTACGTGTCACCGGGATATCGAAAGCTCGGAATTGGAAGGGTGATTCTCGACTTTCTTGAGGTTTCTGCGTGGAACAAGGGTATCCGGCGATTGCGGCTCGAAACAGGAACTGCGCAACCGGAAGCAATCGGGTTGTATGAATCTGCCGGCTACAACCACATCGAACCGTATGGTGAGTATGTAGGGAATGTGCACAGTGTCTGTTTTGAAAAGATATTGGGGGCTGGAGAAGCACATCGATCGTAGCCGGACGAGTGGTTCGGAATATCATCGAAAGGGAGTGGTGAGTGACAACGTATTCGAAATTCGCCTCACGAATGGACATCCTCAGGGCATCGGACATTCGTGAGATCCTGAAGGTAACTCAAAACAGCGATATCATCTCGTTGGCAGGCGGGCTGCCAGCTCCTGAACTCTTCCCGGTTGAAGCAATTGCGGATCTTGCCTCCGAAGTGCTCCGTACGAGCGGCCTGATGGCGCTGCAATATTCTCCCACGGAAGGCATTCCCGCATTGCGGGCGCACATCGCCAAACGTATGAATGACGTTTGGAAAACTTCATTGGCATCTGAAGAGATCCTTGTGACGACTGGTTCGCAGCAAGGTGTGGATCTTGTTGCCAAGCTCTTTCTCAATGACGGCGATACGGTGCTGTGCGAGAGCCCTTCATACCTCGGAGCAATTCAGTCGTTCAATACCTTCAGGCCGAACTACCTTGAGATCCAGACAGATGAGGCCGGGATGGTTCCAGAGGCCTTGGAAGAAAATACGCGCCTCCATCCCAATGCGAAATTCATCTATATCGTGCCGACGTTTCAAAATCCTTCCGGACGGACATGGACTCTCGAACGACGCAGACAACTTATCGGCATTGCGGCGCGCTACGACATCGTCGTGGTGGAAGACAATCCCTACGGAGAACTCTGGTATGACAGCCCTCCGCCGGCCGCCATCCAGGCGCTTGACACGACCGGCAACGTTATTTCTCTCGGGACCTTTTCGAAGATATTTTGTCCCGGCCTCAGATTGGGGTGGGTTGCCGCACAACGCGTCTGGCTTGACAAGCTGGTTGTCCTCAAACAAGGGGCGGATCTCCATACATCGACCCTTGACCAGATGATTACTGCAGCATATCTTGAGCGGTACGATCTCGATGCAGATCTCGAAAAAAAGAGGTACACGTACAGGCAGAGGAGAGACGCGATGATCGAAGCGATCGGGAGATATATGCCTGAAGCCATATCGATCACGAGGCCCGGCGGCGGCTTATTTCTTTGGGTAACACTTCCGGGTAATGCTGATACGCGCGCCCTCCTTGAGCGGTCGCTGCAACGGGGGGTTGCGTTTGAACCCGGCGAGGCCTTCTTCCCCGCAACGCATAAGAAGAACTCCATGCGTTTGAATTTTTCCAATATGCCGGAAGCCCGCATCACCGAGGGTATTCGGCGTCTGGGTCTCGCTTTGCAGGAAATGGAATCTGGCGCGCCGATCGCTGGCATGGAGCATCACGACTCGCAGTAGGTGTTCCCGATTCCTTGTCCATCCATACGACCGGCATAGAACGACCTCCCGGCAGCGAACCCGTCAGGGAGTATTGACGAGGGATGCAATGATTCGTGATCTTCTCATTCGAAACAGAAGTTACCGCAGATTCAACGGAGGCCATCCAATCCGGAGAGAAACTCTGTGTGAACTTGTCGATCTCACGCGCTATGGTGCCTCCGGCGCAAACGCGCAGTCGCTGAAGTTCATGCTTCTCCATACCAAGGCCGACACTGATCGGGTCNNCACGGTTCCTGAAAGATTGGGGAGGACCCGCCCCGGATGAGCGTCCTCCGGCGTATGTGGTATTTCTGGGGGATTCACGGATCGCCAAAGACCATCGTTATGAAGCCGGGATTGCCGCACAAACACTTCTTCTGGGAGCTGTGGAATCAGGGCTGGGAGGTTGTATTCTTTCTTCCGTTGACCGGGATACCTTGCGCACCTTGTATTCGGTTCCCTCTGAATTGGAGGTACTTTTCGTCGTTGCGATCGGTGAGCCTGTTGAAANNAGTGGAACCGCTTGCCGCCGGGTCCGATACGCGATACTGGCGCGATCACGACGGCGTGCATCACGTTCCCAAACGCCTTCTTCAGGATATTATTGTCGAGCCTCACACTTGAGCGAATCATCCGTTCTGGCCGGAGCGCTCACCCTGACCATTGATCGTTCGTAATTGCCTGCAGACCAATCCCGATCCTATTATTTCAGGATCGGGAAGTGAATTGTAGGATGCTTTACTGTGACCCAGGGCAGTTCGTCCAGTGTGAGAGCTTCTTCGCTTTCATAGAGCGTGCGGAGCGCTTGCGCTCCCTGGTATCCGCCGCCGTTTTCTCCCCACATCATGAACCAGGTCCATCGAGGTTGTTGCCGGAGAATGTCCGGCGTTGGGGGCATCCCCACTTCGCCAAGGGCTATCGGTTTGTCACCTGCCAACGCAAGAAGCTGATCGTAATCGTTTTGGGCGAATCCGTTTTTGTAAACATCAGTGGCAAGAATATCGACAACGTCGTTCCCGGGAAAATACTTCTCATAGGGATCGACCCCTTCCCTCAGTTCATTGGCATCGAAAACCCAGAGGAGGTTGTTCAGCTTGTGGAAATTCACGAGTCTGTCATAGAGCATCCGATAAAGCTTCTTATAGCCATCATCCCCCTCTTTCTTTCCCCACCAGAACCAGGCGCCGTTCATCTCATGATACGGACGCCAAAGGACCGGTACACCGGCATTCCTCAGTTGCTTGAGGAAAAAAGCAATCACGTCGACCTGGGATTTCCATCGTTCATTGATTGTCGTGCCGGGCGTCAGGAGATCGCTCCATTCCTGGTCCGTGAGCTTTCCCTGAATGGATTGCTGAAAATCCACTGGCTCATCTTCGGTTGGGCGCACCGCGTGCCACATGATCGTAATGATGAACCCCTCGCTGTTGCGCCTTATGGCTTCATCAACGAGTTGCTGTCTGAAATTGATGCCGTCCCATGTTCCGGGCTCACTAAAACCGAAGTCCTCGCCGAAGACGGCCGGGTATCGATTCGTCGTCTTCTGTATTGCAGGCAGACGCA
>PMNP01000167.1 GCA_003161755.1 Ignavibacteriota bacterium
CCTGTAGCGTTTGCCTCTGATGATCACCTGACCTTTGTTCGTCAGGAGACGCGAATAGCCATCCGCATAGCCGATGGGAATAGTTGCAATGTGGGTCGAATGCTGCGCGACATATCGTCTTCCGTAAGAGACGCTCGTGCCCGGAGCAATGGATTTCAGGAACGTCACACGGGTGACAAGCCTCATGACTGGAATCAGTGATGCACTCACAGGCATTCCGTTTCGCGGCGCGTAGCCATACAGCATGATCCCGGGACGAACCATATCGAAATGACTCTCGGGAAGCGCAAGGACCGCTCCACTATTTGCCATGTGCCGAAGCGGAATCGGTATTTTCAGTTTCTCGAGTTCTCCGAGAATTCCTTGAAAGCGGGCGAGCTGTTCATTCGCAAAACTTTGATCAGGAAACTCCGCTGTGGCGAAGTGGCTATAAATGCCCGACAAGGTGATTCCCCGCATCAAGGCGATAGTGGGAAGGTCGACCGAAGCACTGTCCCACCGAATTCCCAGCCGTCCCATCCCGGTATCGACCTTGACATGCACACGGGCATCGATACCGGTCATCGTGGCAATCGAAGCTATACATTCAGCATCCTCAACAGACACTGCGGTAAGTTCGAGCTGGTTCGACAGCGATGCTTCAACGTGTTCACGCGGTGTCACTTCGAAGACAAGAATAGGGCAATTGATGCCTGACCTGCGCAATTCGATCCCTTCGATCGCTCGGGCAACGCCAAGATAGTTCACGCCATTCTGCTCTGCCACGCGCGCAATTTCGACGAGTCCATGCCCGTAGGCATTTGCTTTGACTACTGCGAGGACCTGAACGCGGCTGTTGACAAGAGATCGGACAACCGAAAGATTTTTCAAAAATGCCGACAAATCGACTTCAGCATGCGTGGGATGGAGAAAATGAGGATCCATGATCAAAATATCCTGACAATTTCTGGATTATGCAAATGGCGCGCCGAACTTCGAACAATGGTGAGCATTGGTCTTACTATCGGTCGAGTGATTGCAGCGCAAACGCATAGGCACCAATGGCGATCGCCTTGCTCGCTCCGAGCCGGGTGACACCAATCCCGATACGGATTTCCGGGTCATAGGCAACCTTCCGTGTGCTCCCATGCACTATGATCTCCCGAGACGATCCGACAAGGAACTTCTCTAAATCCTTCTCGTCCTCAAGATTGTAGACGCGTGCCGCCAACCGTCGGAATGAACTCCCATCAGATCCTTTGTAGGTGCTATTCATCTCATGAATGACCATCGGCAGGAACACGTCGGCAGCGCCTGAAAGACCACCTCCTATGACAATCAGTCCGTCGATGAGGGTGATGGCATTGGAGAGCGCATCCCCCATCGCCTCCGACATCTCTTCGAATGCCCTATGCGCCGCGGCTTGATCTCCNNTGTTTGTCCCCGGCGCAAGCTTATCCCGCAAAAGCCACATTTCCCCCGCGATGGAGTTGTCTCCAATGAAAAGCTCTCCCCGTCTTACAATCCCGCCACCAAATCCCGTTCCCAATGTCACCCCTAAAAGATTCTGATAGCGTTTCGGACTTCCCGCACGTTCAAGCAAGGAATTGACATAGGGCAAAAATCCGGCGATGGATTCGCCAAAAGCATAAAGGTCACCATCATTATTGATGAACACCGGCACTCCATACCGATCTTCAAGCATGGGACCAAGCGCAACCCCGCCGCGAAATGCCGGGAGGTTTGGGAGATCACCAATAATCCCCTTGGGATAATCGGCAGGACCCGGAAACGCAAAACTGATGGCGGCGGCGGGCGCTGGAAGACTCTTCGTGACAATCGAAAACCCTTCCACGACGCTGGAAAGACACCGTTCGAGATCGTTCGGGAATGAAGGAAGCGTTACTTCGGGAATGATCTCCGTATTTCCCTGCATGGCAGAGAACACCAAATTGGTCCCCCCCGCATCGAGCGTCATCACAATGCGTTTGTCATCGTTCAGATGCATTTCAAACCTCCTTAAGCCACATCTGTTCACTCAGACTCCGCGACTACACCCAAACCACCGATTGCAGTATAACCAAGACAAATACGAATCTCAACCTGAAGCGCTGATCAAAGAGACTTGCACGTGATTTCAAGTTCGCGGATATTGTCTGTAATCCGATTGTCTTGACTTCCCTACTACTTTTAGAGAAGAAGCCATTGGGTGCAACTGAAGTCCCAAATTCCCCCGCCGTCCGACTTTTGCGCGCGCGCAACATTGTGTTCTCGCCGCACTTTTATGACTACAAGGAACATGGTGGGACAACCAGAGCCTCCTCAGAGCTCGGAGTTGATGAGCATTCTGTCATCAAGACGCTTGTGTTTCAGACCGACACCAAGAAACACTTCCTGGTCCTCATGCATGGTGACCGCGAGGTTTCCACGAAGCAGCTGGCACGTATCATTAGGACGAAAACGGTCGTTCCGGCTGACCCCGCGACAGCCCAGCGCGTAACCGGATACATGGTCGGCGGGATTAGTCCGTTCGGAACGCGTAATGTCCTGCCCGTCTACGCCGAGGAGACCATCTTTGCGCTGCCGCATATCCTGATCAATGGCGGAAAGCGTGGTTTTTTGGTGGGAATTGATCCTCACATTCTCCCGAAAATACTCGATATTACAAAGATTTCGGCAAGCATTGTTTCACCTGAATAGGAGCGAACTTCTTCTGTGGGAACGGTAGTTTGAGCTTCGGGGGAAGAGTTGCTATATTTGCTCATAAGACAGCCGTGCGAAGATTTTGGGCCGCCTGCCAACTTAATGCAAAAGATCGCCATGACAATGTTTGTTGCGGTAACTGAAGATATCACTGTCAGCGTGCGGCCTGTCTATCTTGATGGTCAATCGGAAATTATGGCCAGGAAGTTCGTCTTTGCATATTTTGTCAAGATCGAAAACAACGGGACTGACAACGTCCAGCTTCTCCGGNNAGTTCTCGAACCGGGCGAGGTCCACGAATACAGCAGTTCATGCATTCTTGAGACGTTTGAGGGGAGCATGGAAGGGACCTATCTCATGCAGCGTGCCAACGGCGAGTTCTTTTATGTCGTGATCCCTCGATTTCCCCTTCGTGCTCTGGCAAATTGACCCGACGTGTGTCTAACGTGTGATTGAGGAAGGTCTTCTTAACTTTACGGATTCCTGATGCCTACATCCCGGAAAATGCTTCGCGCAAAGATCCATCGGGCTACCGTTACGGAAGCGGACCTCAACTATGAGGGAAGCCTGACGATCCCTCCGGAATTGATGACTCGTGCCGACATCAAGGAATATGAGGCGGTCCATGTGTGGAACGTTACACGGGGCACACGGTTTGAAACATACGCCATCACGGGAGTTCCCGGATCAGAAAACGTCTGCGTCAACGGCGCAGCCGCCCACCTCGCGAAACCGGGAGACCACATCATCATCGCCTGCTTTGTTGACGTCCCTGAGCCCTGCGTGCCCGACTTCCGTCCGATCGTCGTGTTTGTCGATGACCATAATCGCGTAGTGCGTACCGGAGTGGAAACCCCGGGTCCGCATCTCCGCGGNNATGATGACTGTTAAGAGCAGGGTCACAACTTCCCACCTCCCACTTGTCATCACCCCAGCATTCGAACTCGCACGCAACACACGCAAATCGGGTAATCCACGACCGCTGTAAATTCACCTGCCTGCGCGCGGCAGACCGGAAGGTGGAGAGTCAATCAACCCCAAGCGTACCGTCAGGGATAATTCGAAAATGCAGGATCTCCGGTCTAGTACCCAATCGCACTGGCGGCCCCCATGTGCCGGCACCGCATGAAACGTAGTACTGAGTCGCTCCCTTTCTCAAATACCCCCAACTGATCTCGTAGATGGCGTTGGTAATGTAGTTCAGAGGCCAGAGCTGGCCATGATGCGTGTGTCCGGAAAGTTGGAAGTCCACGCCTGCGTGCTCAGCTTCTTCGAGATGAAAAGGTTGATGGTCCATGAGGATGACAGGTTTGGATGTGTCTGCGCCATCGAGGATTTCGGAAAGATCCTTTCTCTTTTTCCCGGCGNNGCAAAGCTTGAGGAACTCCGATCCTCGCGCCCTGCGATGATCACGCCGGAAGGCAAGGTCACACATGAATCACGAAGCACCGTCACGCCATGCTCGCGGAGATATGCCACCGCCTGTTCCACTCCGCCGATATACTCGTGATTGCCTGTCACGGCGTAGACTCCCTCTCTGGACTGGAGCGCGCGGAGATGTTCGCCAAGATTTGCACGGATGACAGGCCCCAAATCCTCGTCCACTATGTCGCCAGGAAGAAGAATAATGTCGGGGTGCAGGCTGTTGATGATGTCAACCATATGATTGAACTGATCCCGGCCGATGATTGTCCCAAGATGAATATCGGAAGCAGCGGCAATGGTTATTGTCTTGACCCCTTCGATTCGCTTTCTCAAATGGATATCGAGTTGCCTGACACGCGGCCTGATGGCGTTCACATGACCCGCCAACAGAAGAAGTATAACCGACCCCACCACAGTGATTCCCACCCATTGCTTCGCGTACGCGTATCGGTCCTGGAGAAATCCGGGAATAAAGGGAACGACATGGTTGACGAGACGGAAGAGGTCGACCGCGACTGCAGCGAGGAAGAAGTACAGCATCGCGCCCAGCCAGAGCGAGCCCGCCCAGACCAGGGCGGATGAGACCGGGGAGATCCAGAATCGTTCAAGAATTCTCCCGGCAACAAATGAAAGGGAGAGCAGAAGAGAGAGCCCGAGCAACGGAAGGCGCCACGGCAATGCAATGGGGAACGCCTGCCAACCTCGGAGAATGATGTAGTAGTTTATGAGTCCATAGAGTGAAAGGAAGATCGTCAGGAATAGGACGACTGGCAGGATTCTCATGGAGTTCCAAAGATGATCACACAATGATTCTGCGAACACACGCCGCCGCGCGTTCGCAAGTCCGAGTTGTCTTCACCACCGACAACAAGTTCCCTCACTTGGTGACCGGGGCCAAGCTCCGGTCCACCGCCTCAGCTACACGGCGCACNNGGTTCAGGGTGCACTTCCACGATGAGCCCGTCTGCACCTGCTGCAATTGCCGCCCGACTCATGGGAACAACGAGATCATGCCGGCCCGTTCCGTGACTGGGATCGACGACTATGGGCAGGTGTGAGAGGAGCTTTACGGCAGGGACGATATTAAGGTCGAGAGTATTCCTGGTGTATTCGACGAACGTGCGGATCCCTCGTTCACAGAGAATAACCCTGTGGTTTCCACCTGAGAGGATGTATTCCGCGCTCATGAGGAATTCATTCAGTGTGGCCGCGAGACCCCGTTTGAGCAGGACAGGTTTGGAGATTTTTGACAGCGCCCGGAGGAGCTTCGTGTTCTGCATATTGCGAGCACCAACCTGCAGAAGATCCGCGTACTCTGCGACCACATCCACTTCGGCAGCTTCCATGACTTCTGTGACGATTCCGAGACCGGTTCTCTCTCTGGCCTTTGCGAGGAGTTTTAGTCCGTCTTCCCCCATCCCCTGGAATACGTACGGGCTGGTGCGCGGCTTGTATGCTCCTCCACGAAGCAA
>PMNP01000367.1 GCA_003161755.1 Ignavibacteriota bacterium
GACCCCGATTCGCACACATCACTTGCGATAGAACTCTCACCCATCCGTGTTGTGACGGACAAAGACACGGTCACGCTGCCCCTCAAAGCACTCGCAGATACCGTTTCAACCACATTTGCATCGGTCTGGGATTATCTCGGCACAGACATCTCAGCATTGCCAAATGGGGCAAAGAGCATTCTGATGGACGTGCAGGTCAATACTCTTGCTCAGGCCGACACGATGAGCGCAAAAGTGCCAACAAGTCCGTTCACATCACTCGCAAAAAGCTTCCGCGTGGATTTGGTGCAGGGAACCTCAACAAGCACGCTTCTCACCGAAACAGACGCCCGCTCGGGGAGAAAGACCCTCAGCGTGCCAGCCCAGTATGCGGGAAAGCAGATAAGACTCCGCGCTGAGGCGGGACTCCCTTCAACGCTCTCGGGTAAAGTCAGGATTGGAGTGGGTAATGTGCTGTACATGAAGGGGCAATAGCAAAAAGAGGGGTGTCCCGGGCCAGCTCTTGCCCGTCTTCACAACTCACCCCTACCTGAGGATCGCCGGGCTCCCCTCTCTTCGGACACGGAAGAGAGGGGAAGAAAGCAGCACAGAATGCTCTTGCTTACGAATCTGTTGCGCCGAATTCGACATAACCTCCGTCACAGACGGTGGGTTTCCACGTCGCACAATGTCCTTTTGATCATCGATTAGTGAACTCGTATAATCGAAAAGCTGAACAGGAGTCTATGAGAGCAATCCTGCTGCCCAGTGCTCGGACGACCGATGAATCCTTGAGGTCGTTTTTCCCTGCCACCCAATAGTCCATTCCTTCCTCGTGAAGATGAAGCAATGTGGCAGAGGAATAATCTTCTTCGGCGTAATTTACCCCTTTGCGATCCATCCAAAGAAATGCCATCGACGCATTGAATGCCACAGGATGTCTATGAGCGTCAAAACGTGTGCCTCCCCTAACGATGATTCTGCTTCCCTCAGGAACGACCTTCGCGAAGGCTGGAACGCACCTATAGAGTTCTTCGAGATCCCCGTGAGCGCGCGAGCCACGGATCAATCGAGCGCCATGAGCCACACTAACACACACCACGGCCACAATCAGAATAGCAACGAACCCGTATCGAAGGGTAACCCCTGCCCCTCCCCAATCCAGGTTCTTTATAAGTGTGTACATCACCATCAATCCCGATGTCATGAGCAACGCAGCCGGCGCGACGGAGAGACTGTGATAATAGTATGCCCAACTATCTGCCGAGGTGTCGGCGGTCGCGATATAAAACGCGACGATCGCTCCATACCAGACGACCAGGCCGTTCTTCCAATTTGCCTTCTCAAAAATAGCTGGAATGACAAGAAAAATGCCTGCATAGCCAAAGGCCTCACGCAACTCAATGGTGCAAAGCGAACGTACCCATGATCCGGGATGGGCAATCATTACGGCACTAAGAAGATGGGTTTCATTCGAGATCCCTAACGACAGCCCGGTCGCATGATAAAGATGATGGGCCCAGAGGTACCATGCTGTCGCAGGAATGACTGCAAGCGACGCGCCCAGAAAAACAGAAACCCTGAAACTGCCTTTCACTCCATAGCGCTGAATGACAAGGAAAGCGAACAGAATCCCGAGATGTGCCGCAGGAAGTTTTCCCAGCATGGCCAGAGAAAGAAAAGCGCAGGCGATCAGAAGGTCTTTTGGCCGATCCTCATCGTGCCACCTGACTGCATACAGCACGCTCAGCAGAATAAGCAGAATCATAAGCGGTTCCGGCTGGATTGCCCCCGACAGAGCGATCAGCAGACCGTTCAAGGAGAAGAGTGTCAGGGCCACAAGGTCCCATGGCGTTGGGAAGAATCGGCGGGCAAGACGCCAGAATACGTAGACCGAGAGAATGCTGCACAGCGCCGAAAGGAGCCGCAAGACCACTTCATGATACCCCACGACGTGGTACACACATGCCGCCGTCCATGGAATCACGGGGAGTTCCATTTCGGCATTCCCCGGACCCGTTCCTCTCCAGTCAACACGCGGGAACAACGGGTTCATGTCCTCCCGGAAGAATGCGCGTGCAATCTGAGTATAATCCGATTCGCGCCACGAATTCAGCATGACATCGTCGGCGGGGTGCCAGATGAAAATGCATTTGACAAGGATTCCCACCGAAAAAAGCACGATGAGTATCACGTTCCGGTACTGCGTAATGGCATCAGCAAATGTCGAACGGTTCTTGCTCGTTTGAATCTCCAAAAGAGGTACCCCCTGGATATTTCTGCCAAACGGAATTATTTGATGAGTACGACCTTAATAACGGATACGAAGCGGCCTGCTTCCATTCTGCAGAAGTAGACGCCACTTCCCATTCCGAGCGCATTCGTGTTTAAGTTGACGTGATGAGTCCCGGGTGATACGGAATCATCCAATNNCTTCAACCTGGCCAAGAATATTGAAGAGCCGCATGCGGACGTGCACCGATTCCGGCACTCTGAACTGAATCTGAGATTCTCCATTGAACGGATTGGGGAAATTCTGGGACAACGAATATCCTTCCGGCATTGGGGATTTTGACGAAATCCCGGTAATAGGTTGAACCCCTATTAGGTATGTTTGCATCCATTGTGACGCGAGAGTTTCGCTCAAGCTCTCCCCGACAAGTTGTGCCGGACCGGTCACGGTCTCAATATGGGTCGTACGATTTGCCGTGTTCACCAGGTAGTTCGGGAAGCCAAGGGCGAATTGTTCCGAGGAAGAGGAGCAGTTCCAGACGCGGGCGATGACGCCCTGGCTGATGCCGTCTTCCGCAGGCTTGAGTNNTGACAATGTGTCCTGGGGAAGCACCCCGTCTGGCCCGCCTGTCACGGGCATTGCATAGAGCGGGTTTTGATGTTCCAGAGCCATCCTCATCGCTGCCGCCTGATCGAAAGCCCCATGACGTTGGAGTGCATACCTATTGAGGAAATAGCTGTCTCCTCCTTGATTTGCAATGCCCAAATTTGCATCAATCCTTCCCCCGACGAGCGCTCGAATCTGGGGCGTTGCAACATCGAGCGTATTGTCTGAACTGGAGCCGAGTTTGAAGAACGGGCTATCCCAATTCGAAATCGTCACTCCCCTGCCCGTCTCAGAGAGATCAACAAAGTGGTTCATTGTGAGATAGCTATATCGTGCATTGCGGTCTGAGTAATTTCCACCGTAACTCACGAGGTTCGCAATGGCGATTCCCCCCACTTCCTCATGTCGGACGGTAAAGCCGCTCAGGTTGAAACCAAATGCATAAGTGGTGACAGCATCGCCGAAGTTGGCGGTAATTTCATCTTCCATGTCGATACGATCAACCGAACTATACACGGTAATCCGTGTCCGATGTGTTGGGGTTCCTCCGGCCGTGACAACAATCGAAGCCGATACCGGGCCGATACTCTCCACTGCAGGCGTGCCCGATCCCGATCCGATATCGTTTACTGCCAATCCACCAATACTGTGTACCAGGTCTCTGTTGCCGTCTCGTTTGTCAATGATACTCGCTAATGCACCGTGACCATTCACTGTGATGGCATACTTGTCATTTGCAAATGTTGATCCACCATTGGAGATGCTCGCACAACTGTCGGTAAACGCACTGGGCCCTTGCTGGATTTCATACACTCGGTAACCTACGGAGGGAACGTTTGATGCCAGTATCCGCACAACGTTGACGCCATTCTTCACGACAAGCTGACTGCGCACTTCTCCGCCTGATCCCACGTCGATCACCTTGAGCGGTCCGCTCCCCTGATACGGAAGATCCGCGATGTCCGTTCGCGACCAGCTGAGCGGATTGAAGACACAAAACCGCACGCCCGCAGAGGGGTTTGCAATCATTGTCCCCATTTTCACTGCTGCATCATTCTCGAGCGCGGAGACATAGCGGCTAATCTGGGCCGAAAGTCGTCGTTCGAATGCAGGCCGCGCCGCTGAAGCGACCCCTCCCGCAGTCCAGTCGTGCTCATAGTACAACCCAAGCGACTCGAAGGCAGAGTCCGTCATCGCTTCCCTCCCGCTCAAGAATCCCGGATTCAACACGCTGACGACAGTTGCAAGAGCTTCTGCGGTCCGAAGGCTCTCAACGGCACGCTTAACATTTGCTGTCACCTCAGCCATGGTTGCCGAGTACGTATCCCATTCGTTGCCAAAACCGCCTGCCCACGACGGGATCAATTCCGGCGGGGCGGATTGTTCCAAATCTTTGAAGAAATCCAGCTCATTCGACACAATGACCCTTCTCTCCGCATTGCTGGACGATTGAGCAGCAATTGGGAATGCCGTGGTCAGCGTTGACACATCATCCCATCCTTTTCCAAAAAGGCCAATCACCTGATCGTAAGGATACCTTGACAAGAAGACGGAATCCGTCGAAGCAAAATCTACTGCTGCAGAAGGGTTTCGAGCCTCGGCATATCCTCCGCTGGACTGATTGCTGCCGGAAAGACTGTGCCATTTCATCAGGACGGATCTTCCATCCGGACCAACGGCATGATACAGTTCGAATTTCCTATGGCCGAGGTCCATCACGTTCGATGCACATCCACAGACGCCCATCCAGCTGTAGCGTGCGCCGGATCCGGCCCAAAGGGAAGGCAATCCGTAGGGGAGAGTCGCATTCTCCATTGCATTCGCCAATTCGAACTGCAGAGCATATTGGCGTTCAATTCGTCCTGCATAATACATGCTTCGAATCACCGCTTCCGCCGGCATTGCACCGTAGCAGAGCACGAGAGTCTGAAGAGGAATGGTTATGTGTCCATCACGGATCCGCGAAATCAGTCGCGAGAACTGATCCGCCGTCCTGTTGTGCTGGTATGTCCAGAGCCAAAGATTGCCGTCGGCATTGAAGCGGCTCTGAAAGTCCGACGGGAGCGAATCAGTCTGATCTGCTTGATCCAAATAATAGTCCAGCATCTGAAGAAATGCGACGCGATACTGATCTTCACTTGCCGACCAGACATAATCCGTATGGTCATCATTTGCAATATAAATACGCTTCTGTTGGGCGCTCCCCACGTCACTTATGACGAGAAGAGAACCAAGAACCAGGGTGCACAACCATATCCGATCATCAACCATGTCCCACAATTCCTTTCCAATCTTCTCGAGTGGTTCCCACACATTATTATCTAGTGCCGGCGGGCACGTCGGCATTCAACGGGGAGATTCCGGCTCGATCCGTTGGTAGATGCTATGTCCGGATGAATCGAAAGCCGTTTGATCGAACGCGAGCCGGTAGTACCGTCCCAGGGAATCATGGAGGGTCTGGCTGACGGGAGAATTGCGCGTCCATTCCTTTTCGAGGATAATAATCGGCGTATGGTTCGCGGATATCATCCCCCACAATTCATCGAAGTCCTGTTTGTTAAATGGTCCCCGTCTTCCCCACCGTGAGCCAAAATCGTCGTCGTTCCTCCGTCCACTCAGAAATCCAATGACCTTTCCGTACTTCGCGAAGCTGACGATATGTTCCTCTGCGGGGCGTCCCGCAAGATAGTGCACAACGGGAGTTATGTACAGCGCATAAGGAGTGCGCACATGGACTCTCCCAGCATTTTCATCGAGAATGGAAATCCGCCCAGGGTCCGTCCATGATGGCCACCCAATCATGAGTCCTCGGATGAGGCGCAATCCAATAAGGAGGATGAACATTCCGGTCGGCAGGAACGTCCTGGCTCGCGGATTCTTCACAAGTTTCTTGAGAATAACGTCGCAGAGAAGGGTGACAGGGATGAAGAGCAGTGGGAGTTCAAAAAGGAGATAGATTTCATGAACTTCAGGATACATCATCATGTTCATCATCGCGATGAAAGAAGCAGAGAGAACCGCAAACACGGTAAGGCGGTCCGCGTTCTTTCGATTCAGCCTCCGCACTCCCACAACCAGACTCGCGATTGAAATCAACCCTGGCAGGAAATATGGAAGACCCTTCAAGGCAGCCAGACCGATCGGCGTCCCATCTGGTATGACATAAGAAGGTATCCTGACCTTGTGGGCGACGATAGCATTGACTGACAGAAATGACTCGTCAATAAACGCGTGAACATGTCCGTGCAGAAGGTAGAAGGCAAGAAGCGGCGCAAATCCCAGTACAAATCCTGCTCCGAGCGCAAACAGACTTCTCTCAGCGTCGTGCACAACAGCGCTACGCGCTTCGGCCGAGGCGATCCGCATCTTCGCGAACCTAATCGTTGCCAGAAGTGCAAGAAAGAAGGGAGCAGGAAAAAGCATCGCCGCAACTTGAACAGTCATATCCTGATGGGTGATCCATACCAGGAGGAGAAACGCCAAAGCAGGTAAGGCAAGGATGAGGTACATTCTCAGGTCCGCAAATCGCATTGAGCGAATTTGTCCCCGGACGAGATTCCTCACATCTGAATCCCGCTGAAGCACCAAGATGGTAAACATTCCCCCAATCACCCCGAAGACTCCGATGGTCTGCTTAAACGATGATGCGATCCCAAGAGACACGCCGGCAAGGATCACTGCAATGATGCGGTTCTTTTCCAGTCCTGTCAAAAGGAGAAGAAACGCCAGGACCACCAGGGCTTCCGCGGGCCAGGCGGGATAGATGATAAAAAGGAATATGAAGGCATACAACGTCGTTGCCAAGGATGCAAGCGCCGCAGTGAGACGGTCTATGTTCAGTGCACGCTGGATCAGATAGACGAGAAAGCCTATCACTCCCATGACAAATCCTAGTGCAACTCGCTCAACCCATAAGTCCCGCCCAAACAGGGCAAACAACTGCCCGACAATGATCTCCCATCCTCCAGTGTAGTAGTATCGGAAATCAATATGGGGGAGATCGTGAAGACTGACCCTGTAGGCTGCGTCCACGATATCTCCCTCGCCTGACAGTCGCCACGATTCATGGGCGAACATCGCCGAGATGACATCGACGACCGGGGAGAGACAAACGAGTCCACATCCGAGGATTAAGCCAATGATCACATCGGACCGCCAGGCTCGTTGATTGGATTCGCCGGGATTTGGTCCGGGGAGGCGCATCGTGCTGGTGTTGTTCATTCTTGTGTGCACCTGAAATGAATAGTGGAGTTCTTGTGGAAATCGCCCGAAATCAGTGCCACTCTTCGACCTTCGCAGGAAACCACTGAGATCCGGAGAGGGACATCCATTCTCATGGAGTCTGCAGTAGTCGCTACAATTGTCAAGGATTCATCATCTCCTCCCTCAACCGGCAAAGCAAGCGTAAGCCCATGCACGTCAGATGGAGAGACAACTGTCCACTCGGTTGTCCTGCTGGATGGGTCGTGCGGCAGCATATGGATTTCGACGGCAAACCGCGTCTCAGTGAACTGGAGCCATTCATCAACGCTGAGCATAGGTACTCCGCGTTTGACCAGGTGGTCGACCGTAGCAGTTAACCAGCCCCACGTCAGAGGTGACTCCTTGGGAAACCTCGTCATGGAGTGCTGTGGGTGGCAATTCCAGACAAGCGCCGTGTGAAAGCGATCAACACTTTCATCGATGAGCTGTCTGTTTGCCTCTTTCAGCATCGCCGTCGTAAGGCTGTCATTTCCAGGGATCTGAATGTACCCGGCGGAAATGACATCATCCTCCACCTGGGTCAATTGGGAATACACGCCAAGAAGTTTTCCTTCGAGGGTGGTGTAGCGCATAGGCAATCCAGACCCATTGATATAGCCGTACCCCGTGGGCGATCGCAGCCCAGGCATGCTCGGCAATTGAAATTGCCTGAACGGGTTCATGCCTGTGATGGACAGATCCATGCGAATCCCCATTTCTGCATAAGTGCGGGGGATTTCATCCCATCCCCACCATGTAAGGAAATGGGTCCTGGTAAATGNNGAATCGCGGTCTTTGGAATGCCGTCTCCGAATACCACCTGGCAACCTTCTGCCTAAAACGCATCCGTGCGTTGTCATCCCTGGGGTAATAGAGGTGAGGAGCAACGCTGTGGCCACGCAATAGCATGGATTGTGCATGCGCCGAATCCACATACGATGGAAACTCGATGAGGGAGAACTTTCCTCCACGCTGTTCGATATATTCAACGACCCTATTGATAATGGAGAGCTGAGTATGATGGCCGTCTCCAGTTNNCAGTTAGGATGGCAACCGCGGGGTTACCATTGGGAAAATACCAGAGTCTGGGGATGGCGAATGCAGGCCCTAGGAGTTGATCCATGACTCTCACAAACAGACGTTGTTCGATGTCCGCTTGCGGGATCAGTGCGAGGGACGTATCGATCGTGCCGTAATAGAGATCGTCAGTGCGAAACACACCGTCGCCATCGTTATCTGACACAACACCGGGCGGCATGCCCTGACGCATCAATACGATCGATTCCGGCAGGTTAAACATAAAGAACCCTACCGAGCCTTTCCCCACCTTCCGGGTGCCCACGGCAACGCCGGTTCCGTCACTGTTCCGTTTCTGCATGAACCTCGCAATAATATCACTGCCTTGCTCCCGGCAGATCCTGCCAGTGCCGAAGAATTGGAGCGGTCCTGCGATAAATCCCTTCCCCGCTGTGCTCGATGTATCCACCGCAATATACCCGCCACTCGTCTCCTGATGATCGTCCAGAACACCGAGAAGGGAATCATATTTGGATGGAGGGCTCATCATCAGCAATCGGCCTCCGCCTGTAACATATCTTGTGAGCGCATCGACAAGACCCGCAACACGTTCAGACCCCGACGAAGTCAAAACGAGAGAATGCCGCGCCAAGAAGGAACTGTCAGGGATCCGGGATGAGAGGTCGATGCTCTCGAACGACACTATGCCTTCAGCCCGGAGTATTTCCGTGATATACCCCGCCAATTTATTGCTCCCGGATCCATCGAGAATCACAAGGATCGGTTGTCGGACAGTGCTGTCCGGCACGACATTATCGTTGTTCACCGCGAACCCTGAAATAGGAGGGAGTATGGAATCGGCGGTTGGAGTCCAGCTCAACCACAATTGGATAACGATGCCCATTCCAGCGAGAAGACAAAGGGCAACTCTCGTAATTCCCCGGATTATCGGATAGCTCTGGCTGAACGCTAGACGAATAGCCATCAACACCATCAACCCTGCGAGACCATTTAGGAAGATAATAGACCTAGGAAAACTAGCGGCCTGTCCACCGAACGCAGCGAAGAGCCCTCCCCAAATCCCTATCTGCAAACCCCACGCAATCAGGAGGGACTTTGTTAACCGAAGGAGCCCGCCAATCTTGACTTCGCCCAAACGCTCGGCATAAATCCCTGCACGAACCAGCAGCACTTCACCAAGCAGAAGGGAAACCACGCCGATTGCGGCTAGGGGAACCCATCTATCGGTAACGGTTTCCCTCGTAAGTGTCCTCATAAAAAGAAGCAGATACGGAACCAGGAGTAACGACAATGAGTCGAAGACGAGGAGCGGCCACGCTACGATAGGCCGTCTATCACGATGAATGATCATTGCATATCCTCCAAGATGATTTGAAAAGAATTCAGGATCATACTTGCCTTACGCCTCTTGGCGCAATGGCTTCGTTGCCCGTTCACTGATAACCGTAATAATCAGATAGACGCAAAATGAGGTTACCGCAAGGAGGACGACGCCCCATTGCATGAGCGTATTCCTCGCGTGGATGGACACGACTCCCAGGATGCAGAGCGCGAATGCGGGAATCATTAC
>PMNP01000155.1:0-8583 GCA_003161755.1 Ignavibacteriota bacterium
AGGTACCATTTTCTGAAGATGATCCGGTCGACAATCCCATCTCGCCCTATGCCGCTACGAAGAAGGCGGGAGAACTCCTCTGTCATACATACTATCATTTGTACCAAATGGATATCGCGTGTTTGAGATTCTTTACTGTCTATGGCCCTCGCCAAAGACCAGAAATGGCAATCCACCAGTTTGTGAGAAAAATCGAGGAAGGCCAGCCGCTGACGCTGTATGGCGATGGAACGACAAGAAGGGACTACACGTTTATTGCCGACATTCTCCAGGGAATCATGAATATTCTCCATGCGATTCAGGGATTTGAGGTTGTCAACCTTGGCGAGTCGCGCACCATCTCCCTGGCAGGGTTGGTGAAATCAATAGAACAAGTTCTTGGGAAGAAAGCGGACCTTCAATGGCTTCCATCTCAGCCTGGTGACGTTGATCAGACGTATGCGGACATTGAGAAGGCCAAACGGTTGTTCCATTACAACACCCAATATCCCATTGAACGTGGCCTTGAGGAATTTGCCGTCTGGTTTAGACAACATAGGGTTGGTGCTACTGCATAAGGCAGGGAATATCTGGAGCGAACACGATGCGTCGGTTTCTTGCAGCAATGGGAAAAGGTGTCTATGATGCCCTTCCGGATTCCCTGGCAGCAATTGTCTCAGAGGCGTCCTACCGGATGTCCTCAGGTCCCAGCGTGTATCGGCCCGACAACGCCGGGAGCGGACGACTCTCAAAGGGGGCCGTGGTGTTTTCCATCGANNTTTTGAAATGGCGTGGGCATGGAGGTTTGCCCGTGTCCACCCAGAATCCTGCGTTGAGAAGGGCCTTTACGAGCGCACCATGGTACCGAAGATTCTTTCCACGCTGGATGAATTTGCGGTCCCAGCAACATGGGCAACAGTTGGTCATCTCTTTCTCGATCGATGTTCCCGATCAGGAAACGGACTTGCCCACGGTGATCTTCCCCGGTGCGGCCACTTCTCCACGGCGCGTTGGGAGTTCAGCCGGGGAGATTGGTATCAACATGATCCCTGCACCGACCTTCGTCGTGATCCTGCCTGGTACGCCCGCGATTTGATAGAGAGCATAGCTGGGTCAAGAACTGGTCATGAACTGGGCTGTCACACATTTTCACATGTGGGATTTGGAGAATATTGTCCACGGGAAGTTGCGCTCGGCGAAATGGAACAATGCAGAGCAGCGATGCGTGCGTTCGGCCTTGAGCCGGCGTCATTTGTGTTTCCGGGAAATGATCCCGGGAACTTTGATGTCCTCTCAGATAGCGGCATTCGCTCAGTGCGCTGGTTTCCCAAGGTAGGAGTGGAACTGGCGCTTCCGGTCCGGCGCGGCGATGGACTGTGGGCTTTCCATTCTTCCCTCGCCATAGAGTCGCGTTCAGGCAAAGCGAACTGCGCAGTCCGGCTCTCACGGCTTAAATCGTACCTGGAGCAGGCAATCGCTGAGCACCTTGTTCTCCATGTCTGGTTTCATCCGAGCTTCCTGCCTGCCCATCTTGATCTCGTATTGACTCCGTTTCTCCGGCATTGTGCCAACCTTCGTGAAAACGGGAAACTCGACGTGTTCACTATGGGCTCTCTGACCAGGCAGATGGAATCCTCTTCTGTCCATGATCGGAATCGGCTCCCATGACCGACGATCTGATCCGGCGAGGCGTGTGCATCTATGGCGAACGAACAGCGGCAGCATTTAAAGGAGAGATTATTGGCGGGGCCGAGCTGCAAATGATGTTGCTCGCAAAAGCGCTTGCAGCCGGGCAGATCCCTGTGACACTTCTCGATCCTTTTTCGCCAGTTGAGGAAGTCACCTGTGAAGGAGTTCTCATCAAAAACATCCCCGGATGGAACCGGGGGATAGCAGGTCTGAGGATGATTACACGGAGGATTCCCGGACTCCTCAGACTCTGCAAAGAATCCCGCGCTGGCGTTTTCTATGTGCGTGGGTATTCCTTCCTGTACGTCTTCATAATACTCCATGCCAGGCTGCATCACGCCCTGTTCGTTCTAGGGATTGCCTCTGACCTGGACCTTCTTGGGTTCCGGGCGCGGTACCGAAGCTTTTACAAGGGAAATGCAACAATTTGGGATTGGTTCTCCTCCATCATCCCGAACCACCTTGCCGCCGGATTTGTCAGGCGATTTGCCGATCTGGTGATTGTCCAACATTCAGATCAGGTGAAAAATGTACAACGAGCTTCTGTAACGATCGGGAATATCGTGGGGGATGACGTCTTTGCAGTTCCGTGTTCTGCAAATCGCAAGAATATTGCGGTTGTAGGGACGCTTTCCGCTCAAAAAGGGCTGCGAGAGGCTCTGCCCGTCTTTCGGGAACTTTCTGAAATTACCTTTGAATTCATCGGTTCCGTTGATGGTCGCGATGGAGAGAGAATCCGTGAAACAATTCGTGCCCTTCCTAATGTTATAGTGCATGGAGCCTTGGAGCGGGGAGAGACTCTTTCTGCACTTGCAAGGGCGAATGCCCTGTTGAATGTGTCTCCCAGAGAAGGTTTTCCCAATACCTTTCTGGAAGCGTGGGCTGTGGGGACACCAGTAGTTTCACTGAGTGTCGATCCTGGTGATGTCATCAGGAACTTTGACTTGGGTGTCGCGTGTGAGGGAGACTGGGAAACGTTGAAACAAGTCATTCGAGATGGCTCGTATCGGCGTGACCCGGAAAGGCTGAAAGACTACGTTCGTCGACAACACTCGATGGAAAACGCCCGTAGCGCATTTTGTGCGGCGATTCTCAATGCCGCGAATTGATCAACCCTCTCAAGGTGATACTGGTGAATCCTACCGTCCGCTCGCTGTATCATGGTGCGCTTTCCTTGTTTCCCGACGATGTGTCTTCAAAGATCTTCGAGATCCTCTCTAAATCAAGGGGCCGTCCAAGAGTCTACAATCGACATCTCAACGAGTCCTCCCTTCGTTTGGCCAGAGGCACAGTCACCTTTTCACTCGATTTTGAACTTGCATGGGCATGGCGGTATTCCAAACGGAATGCTTCCCGGTGCATTGAGNNTCGTGCATTGAGTTCGGACTTCGGGAACGTGACCATGTTCCCCGTATTCTAGAAGCTTTTGACCGTCATCGGCTTCCGGCGACTTGGGCGACGGTAGGTCACCTGTTCTTGGACCATTGCGAACGCGGCCCGGACGGAAAACCCCATTCACATCTCCCAAGGATCCCGTATTTCGAGAATCTGCGATGGAAATATCATAGCGGCGATTGGTTTGATCACGATCCATGCAGCGATGTGACAAAAGCCCCTGCGTGGTATGCCCCCGACCTGATTTCGCAAATCATGGCTTCTCCCACCGGTCATGAAGTGGCCAGTCACAGTTTCTCGCATATCGGGTTTGGTCCTTATTGCCCGCACAATGTTGCGCTTGCAGAACTTATGGAATGCCGCGAANNTCGGGCTAAATCCTGAAAGTTTTGTCTTCCCGGCAAACGACTACGGGAATTTTCCGGCAGTTGCTGAGAGCGGATTTTCCATCATCCGATACTTTCCCTGGTGGGAAGCTGAAATATCCCTTCCCCTAAGACTCAGCAATGGTCTCTGGGCGGTTCATGCCTCAAGCTATCTTCAAAAGGGCACGGAAACCGATCGGGGGAAGCTGGCAAACCATCGCCGATACCTGCAATGGTTCATCGACAAAGCAGTCAAGACGCGTCTCAACGCTCATCTTTGGCTTCATCCAAGCATCCCGGCGATCCAAATCGAGGAAGTGCTCGTGCCGCTCCTGAACCATTGCGCTGAACTGCAGGACCGCGGACTTCTCAGTGTCATGACCATGGGTGATCTTGTCGAACGTGCTCGCGTACAGATCCCGAGCAAAGAGTACGACTCGTCCGGGATGCGGCTCAGCCCTGGCATCGCCAAACCGAGCTTTCCCTCTGCCGAGTATTCATGAACGAGCCGTCGACACACCCAAGGAAAGTTCTCTTCCTGACGTACGGGTTCTCGCTCGGCGGCGCTGAGACTCTCTTGGTCCGCCTCTTGAATGCCATCAACCGGGATGTCATCGAACCTGTTGTGGCAACGCTATCGAACGGAGAGTTGCAAGGTGCTCTCAACCCGGAGATATCAGTGTATTCCCTCCCCCGGAAGAGCAGGTTTGATCTTGCTCCCGGCAAGACGTTGGCAACGCTCTTGAATTTAGAACGCATCGACACTGTTGTGGCTCTTGGGTTGTTCGCCTCATTGTTCGTGCGCCGGGCGCGCAACGAAGTTGATCATGATATGCGATGCTTTGTGTGGGTGCACGGGACCCGGCCGCGGACAGTAAAGGAGTTTGCCCAAATGATGGTGTACCTGCGGCTTCTGCGGGCGAAGGATCAAATCATCACCTTATGCCACGCGCAGGCAAACTACCTGGGGCGTCTGTATGGAGTCCCATCAACAAAATTCTTGACTGTGCACAACGGAATTGATTCGGCATATTGGACGCTTCCCCCTGCCTCGTTCCAGCGCGAACATCATTGGGAATCCTGGGGGATGCCGTCTTGTGCGAAGGTGATTGTCCAGGTGGCGATGTTTCGTCCCGAAAAGCGGCAGGGCGATGCAATCCGGGCGCTCGGCGTGCTCCATCGAACGACATCGTTACGCCCGTATCTCGTTCTGATCGGAGATGGTGACCCAGAATTGATCCAGCNNCCAGCAGGCGCGCGACCAGGTTCTTCATGAAGGATTGGATTCCCACGTGGTATTTACAGGCAAGCAGGCGGATGTCCGACCATTTCTCTGGGGTTCGGATTTGCTCACTCTGGCATCCGTTTCGGAAACGTTTCCCACGGTAGCGCTTGAAGCGCTCGCGTGCGGTGTTCCTTGTGTCCTCACGGAAGTGGGAGGAGCCAGGGAGATGATTACGGGGGATCACCTGGGGCGCGTTGTCCCATCCCGAAATCCCCGTGCACTTGCCGCCGCATGGGAGGCGCTCCTTACACAGAAGAACAGCCGCTCTGCGGAGATTCACAACGACGTGGAAGCCAGGTTCCCTTTTGATGGCTTTGTCCATCGATTTGAACATTTGCTCAGTCAGGGCAATGGCGGGGGAGCCTACACGTCATGAGTCCCGAAAGACCCAGAGTCATGCTTGTCGGGCCATTTCCGCCTCCGTATGGAGGGGTTTCCGCAATTACTGAACAGCTTGCTGCTTCGAGTCTCCGTGAACGTTGGACACTTATCCCTCTGAATATCAGCCTGGCGGGGGAACTGCGCGAGACAGGTTCAGAATGGAAGGGAATTAAAGTCCGAAAAGCCCTGGTTCTCTTATGGCGAACCGTCGTTACTCTCTGGAGGGAACGCCCCCAAGCAGGGATCGTCCAAATGAGCGGCGACCTCAGCTTTCTTCGCCAATGGCTTGTGGGTCTTCTGATTCGCCTGAGCGGCGCACGTTGTATCGTGTACTTTCACGGGTCATTGAAGAAAGGTTGGCGGTACTATCCCTTTAGAAGTGATCGAAAACCCACACTCTTGGCAAGAGTTCTCATCAACTGTTGCTTTGGTTCGTTTCATAAGGTGATTTTTCTTTCGGAGAAACTTTTGCGTGAATTCACCCCGCTGCTCACAATCGGGAACAGGAACAAATCCACCTGGGTTGAGAACTTTGTGCGGGTGGGCGATTTCATCCCCGGTAACACTCAGGGCGATCGCAAACTCACAGTTCTTTTTGTCGGGCGTTTGAGCAAGGTGAAAGGCTTTTTCGATCTTCTTGAAGTGATACCGGAAGTCGTTCAGCACTACCCCAATGTGGTGTTCTCTGTGTGCGGCACATATGAACATGAAACGTCGCTTGACCCCGTCCGTGAGCAGATTGGAAACCTGGAACGCGCCGGGTCGCTCGTGCTTCATGGTCTGGTCGCGGGGAAAGCAAAGCAGCGCGTTTTCGCCGAGGCGGATATCCTGGTTTTCCCCAGTCACGTGGAGATTTTTCCTGTCGCGATTCTCGAAGGCATGGCCCAGGGGATTCCCGTCATCGCGACCAATGTTGGAGTGGTCGATACGGTGATCCATCAACCTGAAAATGGCATACTGATTGACCCTGGCCGGACTGATCAATTGACGGAAGCAATTCTGTACCTGTTGGATCATCCTGATGATCGGGTGAATATGGGAGGAGCCAATCGAAAGGCGGCTGAAGCACGTTTTGACATTGCTGTTGCGGTTCAACGGTTGTCGTCGATTGTGGAGGAAAATGTCTGATAGGGGAAAGGACATTGCCGGGGTTGCTCTGCTTGAACCGTTGCACCGGCTTGAGCAGTTCATTGTGAGGAACGGGTATCGGGGGTATGATCCTTATGACGCCCTGGAATCCCCTGTCTTCAAGTTTCCCATTCTTCGAAGCAACCGGCGTATCCGTTGGGCGGCCCAGCAGGTGTTCAAGAGAATTCCGATAAATCTTCGTCCTTTTCTCCGGATACCGCATGGATGTAATCCGGTAACGCTGGGACTTTGCTTGGACGCATACACCGTCCTGGTTGATATGGAGCCCGATCGGCGTTCGTGGTACGAACAGGAGATGGTGGTTCTTCTCGAGAGACTTGATGCGATGCAATCTCGGCCATTTCATGGGTCGTGCTGGGGCTATGATTTTGATTGGGAATCGCGCCATGCTCGCTTTCCTGCAGCAACACCTACGGTGGTTGCAACAGGCATCATCAGCAATGCATTGTTTGCATTCCACAGAAAAACCGGAAACGCCAGGGCGGGGGAACTTTGTGTTTCCGCGGCTGAGTTTGTAGTGAAAGATCTTCGCAGGCATGAAGAAGGTGGTGGTTTCTGTTTTTCCTATTCCCCGTATGACACGAATCACGTGGTTAATGCGACCATGAAGGGAGCACGGATACTTGCTCAGGCGTACTCGTTGACAGGGGAGAAAGAATACAAGGACCTGGCATGTCAGACCGTACGTTTCGTTGCCAGGCATCAGCAATCGAACGGCTCATGGGCCTATGCCGTGGGCGACGGCCGCTCATGGGCGGACAATTTTCACACGGGATATATCCTGGACTGTCTCCAGGATTATCAGTCCCTCACGGGAGATTGGGATTTTGAAGGGTGCCGGAAGAAGGGGCTTGAGTACTTTGTGGAGCACTTNNATCCCATCGATTCAACAGCGGCGGCGCAATGCATTCTCACACTCCTTCGCAATGGATTGGATGATCGCGCTATGGCAGTGGCTCGGTTCATGACAAATCATATGCAGGACAAGACCGGGTATTTTTACTATCAGATGGGCCCCCGTTTCACTAATCGGATTTCCTACATGCGATGGTCGAACGCGTGGATGCTCACGGCATTGGCACATTTGGCGGAGCGCTGCAATGTTCTGGCTTGATCTGGATAATACCCCGCATGTGCCCCTCTTCCGTCCAATTATCGCGGAACTCCGTCAACGGGGTGTGGAGTGCTTTGTCACTTCACGAAACCATGCGCAAACGGAGGATCTTCTGCAGATGTGGCATATACCTCGNNAATCATCAATCTCGTGAAGAGGTCCAATCAACTGGTCCAGGTAGCGAGGGAGCAAAGCATCGATCTTGCATTTTCGCACGGCTCACGAACGCACATGGTGGCCGCCCGGCGGCTCGGGATCCCGTACGTGGAATTGATCGATTATGAGTATTCCGAGCAACGACTTGCAAATTGGCTGGCTGACCATATTTTGATGCCCTCGTATATTCCGGAACGCCGGGTGGCTCGTGCGGGGTTTAATCTTAAGAAGGTCTTGCGGTACGACGGGTTCAAGGAAGAGGTCTATCTGAAGGATTTTGTGCCCGATCCCACCTTTCGTCAGCAGCTTGGCGTGAGCGAACAGGTGATTCTCGTGACCATCAGACCTCCCAGCGTCACCGCAAACTACCATGACAAGCGATCTGAGATCCTTTTCCTGAATTGCCTGCGACATTTTGCCTCAATTGAAGGTACACATTGCCTCGTCGTCAACCGGACAAACGCTGAAAAAAGACTGATCCCTGATGATATTCTCGCCGGAAGCAAGGTTTCTCTCCTTACAAAACCTGTTGACGGTCTCCAACTCCTGTGGCAGTCGGATCTCGTCGTGAGCGGAGGGGGGACCATGAACCGGGAATCCGCGCTTCTTGGGACGCCGACATACAGTATTTTCACGGGACGGCGGCCTGCGATGGATGAGCACCTCCAGCAATTAGGCAAGCTGTCGTTTCTGGAAACGGTGGATCAGGTACGCTGTCTGAGAGTTGAAAAACGTACGATCGGATGTGAATATACACCAACAAACATAGACCTTGCTTCAAGGATCACAGATATCATCCTTGATCTTAATCGAAAGCATCATCCCGGAAACTGAATCAGTCGGAAAGGATTCTTCACCTCATGAAGACGATCTGTGTTGTTGGGCTTGGCTATATCGGTTTGCCCACCGCCTCACTCTTTGCCAACCAGGGCTTCCGTGTTCACGGTGTGGATCAAAAACACCAGGTGGTCGACACCATCAACTCGGGACGAAACCATATTCAGGAAATCGGACTGCGAACGCTGGTCGAGGCTGCCGTCGCATCGGGGAATCTTTCGGCTTCCATGGAG
>PMNP01000155.1:8621-12468 GCA_003161755.1 Ignavibacteriota bacterium
CCATCTTGCCCATTGTCCGGAACGGGTTCTCCCCGGTCGAATACTGAAGGAACTCGTGGAGAATGATCGTGTGATTGGAGGATTGGATCAGGAAAGCACCATCGCCGCAGTTGCCCTGTATTCGCGGATCGTGTCAGGAACCATTTACCAGACTGACGCCACCACGGCGGAAATGGTAAAGCTTTCGGAGAACACGTTTCGGGACGTGAATATTTCCCTCGCCAATGAGCTTGCANNTGATTCGTGCGGCGCGCCTGAGGAACGATTCGATGCCGGACATGGTGGTGCAAAAGATTGTGGAGATTCTTAGCTCGGTGACAAAACCGAAAATTGCATGCCTCGGTGCATCGTACAAAGGAAATGTTGGGGACGCACGCAACAGTCCCGCAGTGGAAGTCTTTACCAAACTCAAGGAACATTACGGGGATAACGCCGAGATTTGCATCAACGATTCCTATGTCGAAGAAAAAGTCCTTCCCCTGCAGCCGTTGGCTGAAGTCTTGGAGAAAGCGAGCCTTTTGGTGCTTCTCGTCGATCACTTTGACTACAAGGCCATCGATCCGATGGCCATTGCATCAAAGGTCTCACGAAAGGTCGTGTTCGACACGCGCAACGCCCTTGACCACGCAAAGTAGNNCGGAGCGGGATGTGTACAGTGAAGCGTTCACAGAGCCGCACATGGACACCGATAACAGAACTATGAACGAATCGGGAAGCTTCAAGATACTCATGGGAATGCCTCGACCGGGGATTCCTGGAGGGCCTCAAGGCCATCTGCCACTTCTGGTAGCAGACCTTCGCCGAAGAGGCAATGCGATTGTCGAAGAGGAATACGGGAATCCGGGCGGTTCACCCCGCCTTCCTGCAAGGCTTGCTCATGTTCTCACAACCGCACTGAGATTCCGCCGGGCGCAGAGAAAAGAGAAGCCGGACATTATTCAACTGAACACATCATTCGACTTGAAGGCACTCTTGCGTGACCTTACCGTGACAATGTTTCTTCGCCGCGACAAATCAGACATCATTCTCAAGTTTCATGGCAGCGATCTGCGGCTTGTGAAGAGCAAGAATCCACTCGAACAGCTCGCTGTCCATATGCTCGCTGACCGGGTAGACGCGATTGCCGTGCTTTCGAGCGAGGAACGGATGGCCTTTGTTGAAGCAGGTATTGATGAAGAGAAGGTCTTCGTGGTGAAGAACGTGATAGACCCATCGTTGTATGATGTCGATTCGGGATTCAGGAACCGGAATGGTTTTCNNCCGGTTCATCAGGGAGAAGGGGCTTCTTGACGTGATCCGTGCCGGGAACATTGTGCTGCAGAAGGGATATGCGCTCTGTCTCGTCTTCTGTGGAGATGGCCCGTTGCGAAAGGAAGCGGAGACCGAGGTGGAGCAACTTGGAATGAACGATCATGTGCGCTTCGTCGGTCAAATACCTGAGTTCCGCATGCGGGAATATTATGCCAATGCAACGATGCTCGCGTTCCCCACCTACCATCAGGAGGGGTTCCCGATGGTGGTGTTTCAATCGGTGGCGGCCGGGATTCCCGTAATCACGACACGTATTCGTGCGGCTGCCGACTATCTCTCGGAACCCGAGAATTGTCTTTGGGTATGGCCGCGGAATCCAGAGCAGCTGGCGGGGAAAATGATCCACCTAATCCAAAATCCAGATTTGTGTGCACGTGTCGGGCATTGCAACAGGAAATTGGCCCGGCAATTCACCTCTTCAATCGTTGCGGAAGAATTTCTTTCTCTCTATGGACAGATCCGAGCTCATACAAACTGATATGATGAGAACCGCAAGCGCTTCGACATCGCAGGTTTCTGCCGACGCCATGATACGGCGGTTCCTGGTGTGGGCCGAGATCTCGGATCTCAAGAGCTATGACTGGTGGGATCTGTGGGGATTTCCATTCGGCCGTTGGGCAAAGACTCAATACGTCCGGGGAAATGTCCTTGGTTATGGCGCGGTTGCGTTTCTCACGGCGGTGGACCTCGTTGCGCCGTGGATCCGTCGGTTCTTTGTTGAACAACGGACATTCCCGATTTGCCATGCTCAAATGGCTCTGGGATATGTCCAACTTTGGAAATCGACTGGAAACAGATTGTGGCTGGAGAAGGCGGAAGCTCTCGTCGAGCCGCTCCTGGCGATGGCATCACCGGCAGCCCACGGCCTCGGCTGGGGAATGAAACATGAANNATACACCGTGCAACACGCAGACGGCGTATCCCTACGAGCTCTTCTGTGCTCTTTATGAAGCCACCGGCAATGAGCGATACCAGAAGATCCTCGCCGACATCGCGGCGCATGTGGCGAACGACTTCCGTGAATGGCACATGGATGATCGCCTGGCATGTTCATATTCCACCATCGATGAAGCACGGGTCGTGAATGCCAATAGTTACCGGATGATGATGATGCTTGAAGCGGGCAAACGGTTCACGAATACCATGTACCATGAGAAGGGGCTTGCCACTCTTCGCTACGTTCTTTCCATGCAACGAGACGATGGCTCGTGGCCTTATGCAGAAGACCAGGATTTTGTGGATACCTACCATACCTGTTTCGTGCTTAAGAACCTTCGCAAAGCAGCGACCATTCTGGAAGGCGATTGCCCGGACGTTGAACAGGCTGTTGCCCGGGGATTGGAATACTTCAACAGCCGCCACTTTGACCGCAATGGCTATCCTCTTCCGTTCTCCGTGGCGCCGCGGCTGGTCCTGCAACGTTACGACGCGTATGATCTCGCAGAAACGATAAGCCTTCTTTCATCCCTTGAGGGAGAAGAAAAGCGGGTGGCGCACTTACTGGAGTTTGCCCAACAGTGGTTTCAGACCGCTGAAGGGTGGTTTATCTTTCGCGTGTATGCCGGCAACCTGATCCGGGGTATACCATACATGCGGTATGCGAACAGTGCCATGTTTCTTGCTCTATCAACAATTCCCGTCTCCTCAACGACGCCAAGAACGAATGATCCAGACCATTGACAAACGCCTGTCCGATGAACTATCAGGGCATACGCGAAGCCTTAGTGTGAAGCGCTTCTTTCAAAGTATGGGCTATGAACGATCCGGGGAGTTGCCCCTGATTGTCTCACGTCTCGAACCGGATTTCCACCGGCCGCTGCGGCTGCTGGATATCGGCTCTGGCGATTCCGTTCTACCGACGTTCCTCCTGAAAAAGACGGCATGGGATATTACGTGCCTGGATAAATTCTCCTGGGTTCAGAAACAACACGAATTCGCGAGAAGGGTGATGGATGGCCGTGACTATTCTTCACGGTTTCATGTCGTCGAGCAGGACTTGCTGGAGAGTGACTTTCCGGCAGAAAGTTATGATCTCATAACGAACATCTCCGTGATTGAACATTTTGATGGCATGAGCGATGGGGAGGCAATGAAACGATCGGCTGCGTTACTTCGTCCGGGCGGACGGTACATTCTGACCACCCTCATGAACGGCGCGCGATTCAGGGAGTTCTTTCTCAATCAAAACATTTACGGCGAAGAATTTTCGGGGAAATCTGTCTTCTTCCAGCGGCACTATGATGTCCCCTCGTTTGAAGAACGGGTCCTCAAACCCTCAGGACTGCATGAAATGGAACGGATAGATTTCGGCGACTACGGATTTCAGTTTGCCGAGACGTTTATGGATATGCCCTGGCCCTGGAAACCGGTAAAGGCATTGTATCAATGGGCCACACCAGTGTTCGCACGACGCTTTCTCACGTATCGCGATTATCCATTTGGGAATCCCGCAATGCGCATGTTTACCGCGAGCGGCGTCTTTGTCGTTTTGGAGAAACCTCCATGTGTGGAATAACCGGCATTTTTGAGTATCGGG
>PMNP01000128.1 GCA_003161755.1 Ignavibacteriota bacterium
GAAGGAGGGGAATGTATCTCGTGGTAGAATTGGCATGAGGTGTTGACGAGCCTAACCCTCCCCTCCTCCCTCCGTATGATCAGAGCCGAGGAGGGGCTGGGGGTGGTCATCCTTGCATGAACTCTCTTTTCGCTCGCACCTCAGGTTCATTCCTGAATCTTGTCGTCTTCCTTCCTGTGCGATGACAACCACCCCCCCGCCAAAAGGGCGGCGGACAGGCTGTCCCCTCCTCGGCTAGAATGATGCTTTGAAGGAGGGGAATGTATGTCGTGGGAGAATTGGCGCAAGCGAACTGCACCTCTCCAAGTGCTGACCATTCTTCAATCGAACTCATTCTCAGCGATCTTCNNAGTCGAAAAAGACAATGAATGCCGTCACCCTCGGCCACTTTCTTGCTTTCAATCCCTCTCCTCTCTATCTTTTCGTGAGAGGAGTTCTGCTATGTTCCGTCCATGCGTGTTTGTAGCGTTCATCACGCTTTTTGTCGCCGGCCCAATTCAGGGTAACGCCCAAACGGTGTATTCCATTACGCTCGATGCGACAATCAATCCGGCGACCGCCGAGTATATTCATTCGAGCATTGAAGCGGCGCATGCCGAAGGGGTTGAGTGCCTGGTCAANNGCCACTCGCGTCATCGTATCAGACCTTCTCACCGCTCCTCTCCCCGTCGTGGTCTATGTTGCGCCTTCAGGCGGGCAGGCCGCGTCTGCCGGCGTGTTCGTCACGCTCGCCGCCCATGTTGCCGCGATGGCGCCCGGGACCAACATCGGCGCTGCTCACCCCGTGGGCATGCAGGGAGGCGAGAAGGACTCCATCATGAATGAAAAGGCGACAAACGATGCTGCTGCATTCATCCGCAGCATCAGTGAAAAGCGCCACCGCAATATCCATTGGGCCGAGGATGCAGTCCGCCGCAGCATTGCCATCACTGAAACCGAGGCATTGCGCGACAGCGTGGTGGATTGTATCGCACCAACTATGGATGCGTTGCTGGATTCTCTCGACGGCCGGAAGGTCGAGGTCATGGGCGTGACAACAACCCTTCGGACGCGCGGAGCCCGTATAGAGAACCATGAGATGAGTTCCAAGGACAGATTGCTGGACCTTCTTGCGGATCCCAATGTTGCATATATTTTCTTCCTCCTCGGGCTCTTTGGTCTGCTCTTCGAACTGTATAACCCCGGTTTAATCCTGCCAGGAATTGTCGGGGTCATCGCCCTCATTCTTGCCTTGTACTCGTTCCACACGCTCCCGGTGAACTACGCCGGGCTTGCTCTTATTGTTTTTGGCGTTGTGCTCTTCCTTCTCGAGATAAAGGTTCTGAGCCATGGACTCCTCACCATCGGCGGCATCGTATCACTTTTCCTTGGATCCATCATGTTGATTACTCCGGAATCGTCGCTCGACATGGTTTCCCTTTCGTGGACCGCCATCCTCGGCGCCATCGGCTTCAGCACGCTCTTTTTCCTGTTCATCATCGGTCTTGGCATCCGCGCACAAAGGGCGAAGCCGGTCTCCGGAATGGAAGGCATCATAGGGGAAACGGGAGAGGCGTTAACTGAACTGTCCCCGACGGGGACCGTTCGCGTTCACGGCGAAATCTGGGCCGCTTCCTCAAATGCCGGTACCATTGCAAGCGGAGATCGCATTGTTGTAGATTCATTTCACGGCCTGCATCTGATTGTCGGCAGGACCGATTCACTCAAATCATAATTGGAGCATTCCATGGAAGCCACCGCCATGCTCATTGTCATCGCCATCTTCTTCGGCGCCATTATTATCTTCAATGCAATTCGCATTTTGCCGGAATATGAGCGGGGGGTTATCTTCCGCCTTGGCCGTATGATCGGGGTCAAAGGACCGGGCATTATCATCCTCATTCCCATCATCGACCGGATGACCAAGGTAAGCTTGCGCACGGTCGTCATGGACGTACCGCCGCAGGATATTATCACGGGCGACAACGTCTCGATCAAAGTCAATGCCGTATTGTACTTCCGTGTCGTGGAACCCGGCAAGGCGATTATCGAGGTGGAGAACTTCCTGTTTGCGACGTCACAGCTTTCACAGACAACACTGCGCAGCATTCTGGGACAATCGGCACTGGATGAACTGCTCTCAGAACGGGACAAGATTAACGCCGACCTGCAGAAGATCATCGACCAACATACTGAACCGTGGGGAATCAAGGTCTCCAACGTTGAGGTAAAACAGATCGACCTTCCCGTTGAAATGCAGCGTGCTATGGCCCGACAGGCAGAAGCCGAACGCGAACGCCGTGCAAAGGTCATCCACGCCGAGGGAGAATTCCAGGCATCACAGCGCCTTGCAGAAGCCGCGACGGTCATCGAAGTGCACCCAATTGCTCTGCAGCTCCGCTACCTCCAGACATTAACCGAGATTGCCTCGGAGAAGAACTCCACGACGATCTTCCCCGTGCCGATTGACTTGATAGCACCGTTCCTGGATGCATATGCGAAGAAGCTCAAATAATTAAAGAGAG
>PMNP01000225.1 GCA_003161755.1 Ignavibacteriota bacterium
TTGAACTTGCCTACATGTTTGATGAGAACACCCCTCACGACATCGTGGGCGACGTGACGCGAGTCCGCCAGATTCTTGTCAATCTTCTCAGCAATGGAGTCAAATTCACTCATTCGGGTGAAGTGATCATTACGGTGACTTCCCGCCTGCTGGAGGGGAACAGGTTCGAACTTCGATTCGCAGTCCGTGACACAGGGATTGGGATCCCTCAGGAACGCATGAACCGGCTGTTCAAATCGTTCAGTCAGGTTGACTCCTCCACCACGCGCCACTATGGCGGGACGGGCTTGGGTCTTGCGATTAGCAAACGACTGAGCGAACTCATGGGAGGAACGATGTGGGTTGAGAGTCAGGAAGGGAAGGGCTCAACATTCATTTTCACCATAACAGCCGCTTCAGCACCGACATCGCCGAGAGTACCACTGAATAACGAACAGCCGGCAATCTGTGGCAAACGCCTGCTGATTGTCGATGACAATGAGACGAACCGTCGCATTCTTGAATTCCACTCCCAATCGTGGGGCATGATTCCTGAAGCGGTTGGAAGCGGGTCTGAGGCATTGGCTCTCTTGCAGCAAGGCAGAGTCTACGATGTCGCGATACTGGACGTGGAAATCTCTGGCAGCGAAGGCGAAACACTGGCAGCCCAGCTTCGCCGATTGCATTCCGTGGAAAAGCTGCCTTTGATTCTGCTCATATCGCTGAGTGCGAATTGCCATCAGAACAAAAAGCAATACGAGGAGTTGGATTTACTATCGTTCCTGACAAAACCAATCAAGCCGTCGCAACTGCATGATACGTTGCTGGCTGCCCTCGGGGACGTGAAGGCGTTGAAAGAGAGTTCAACGAAGGAACCGAAGCTCGATGCAGATCTGGCCAAACGGCTTCCATTGAGAATTCTGTTGGCAGAGGACAACGTGGTCAATCAAAAGGTCGCCCTGAAGATACTCGAGAAATTGGGATATCGGGCCGATGTCGCCGGGAACGGGGTCGAGGTTATTGAAGCCATTCAACGCCAGATGTACGATTTGGTGTTCATGGACGTTCAGATGCCTGAGATGGACGGGCTGGAAGCAACGCGCCACATTTGCGAAAAATGGGGTGACATGCGACCTCGCATTATTGCCATGACAGCAAATGCGACACGAGGAGACAGGGATGAGTGCCTGGAGGCTGGGATGGACGGCTACGTCAGCAAACCCGTTCGCGTTGAAGAGTTGAGAGCCGTGCTTGAGCTTTGGGGAGTGAAGAAAATGAAGGCCTGACTCTCCATACGTTTCCGGGCAATTGTGACATATCGCCGAGATGTCAAGAGCTTGTTTGGATTTCCTGCTTCTGAGTTTTCAGCTTCGAGTCTTTGTTCGGCAAGGCGCCTTTTCTTCCTGAGGCGCTTTTTTCGTTGCTGCCTATGCCATGTGGCGCGAAGAACTCCACGAATCGTCCCATCACCGGGTCGGCCNNGTCCGGCCTAAGCTCACGCTCCTGCCGACGGCACGGTGACCGTTGTCCAGATCCCGAGCGCTAGGTCCTCATCGATTTTCTGCCGGACGTTCCTCGCCTCCTGGGGAAACACCCACTTCCGACAAAACTTCTCCGTCATGTCCACCTAGATCCAGAGCGGCACAACCGCCCAGTGGCCCGGCCGGTCCTTGTGCTTGATGTAGACGTGCTTGCCGCGGTAGAAGAGGCTGCTCATTGAATCTTGTTAATCCTCCTCGCCTCATCGTCCAGGAGTGAATCAATGAATGGGGAGTAGATCTTCGTGTTAGCATGTTCTGCTTTGAAAGATTTGTTCAACCTCGGAATTGGTGTGCGGCTGAATGGAGTTGTGCCGTATGTCATTTGCGGAAACTTGCGATTATCAGGCTCTCTCCTGAAATTCGCAAAATACGCTCGGACAAGCACACCAGAAGTGTCCTTGATTGATTTGACCAATGCCGAGGGNNGTGCCCATGGGGGCCATTCCTGAATCAAGGACAATCGATTCTTTGCTGCCGAGTATATCTCGCGCCTCGATTGGCTGCATAGATCCAATGCGGCCTAAGACTTGACGCTTTTCGAGGTTGAGACATAGCCATACTCTATACACGCGAACATTGTGGACGGAATTCGGCCCGTCATTGTATAGAGTTGTGGATGCTGTAGAGGTATCTCGAGTACCACTTGGGAAGACGAAGCCGACATTTGGTTCGATAGCGCGGTCGTATGCATTTTGTTGAATATTCATGCCTTTGTGAGCCATCCAAGCACTCCAACCCGCCACCAGAAGGGATAAGCCTGTGAAAATGTACGATNNATTTCTTTTCCAAATCCTGAACGCGTCGGTCCAGTTCCTGAATCAAATCAGATGTCTTTTTGTGCGAAGCCTGAGTCATCTAATTACCCTTCGAGTTTGCGCCAGCTGAATACGTGGCTTCCTTCTCCTCTGCAGTCTTTTCCAGCTTCAGATTGAACGACTCAGCATCCTCCGAATGGTGGGCCCTTCTTTGACAATTTGGACATACCATTACTCTTGCGAACCAATGACCCTTGGAATCGCTTGGAAGGAGATGATCTCCGAAGGACCCATGAATAGAGACCAAACAATGAGGGCATTCCATTTAGGGCCTCCCTTTCCCGTTCGCAGCAGATCCTTCTTCCTGGGCCCCCAGCCACCCCAGCGCGTCACTCAGGTCCTGCAGGTTCTCCCGGACGTCTCGGAGACCCTTGGCGAGCCGCTGAGTGTTAATTCCGTCAGAAACTTGTCAAAGATATCGGGCAAAACTGCCCAGGGTGTGTTGGGTTGGTTTGGGTAATATGCTGCAAGGGGATACTCTACTATTGATAAGGAACAGATCGATGTGATGCAAGAAGCGGATGAGGATGGCCCTCCACAGCGGGTTGTTCGTAAAATGTTCTTCTTCAAAAATGTCTGTTTTTTCCCTTTCGTGGATATAAATGTAGATAGAGAGAAGAGTTCTCTCGGTTTCGCAACAACCCCAAAGGAACAGGCAGATGGCACGATGTCGAAGGGACTGGGATCTGGAAATCCATCATATTGCTCGAAATGGAGGCAACGGACTTGGCAATGCGAAAGTGCTTTGTCGGCCATGTCATATCGAAACCAGCACCTTCGGCGCACCCGGACCGCCGCCTGCTGAATTTAGTCAGGAAACAAAGGATCAGGCAATGATTCGAGCAGGCCGCCGGTGCCAATGTCCGGGGTGTCAGGTGTGCCACTAAGAAATGGTATTTCTGAAAGTCATTTCTTTGTTGTATCTTCCGGCTAACGTAACTCGGGGTTCTCCTAAACGGCTAGGTTTGAAATAAAAGCGTACACCCGACAATACTCCTCAGAGGAATGTCCATTCTTGTGTTACTTTCTTTCCGAGAANNTGAGAATCGCGCCTTAATGTTCTCTTTATGGTGGCGTTGCCAACCCAGGTATACGCTTTTATAGCAAAGTTGGTACTTAACCCTCTCAAGGTGACCATGAGAACCTTCCTGCAATGCCTCGTCATGTTGGTTGCATTCACGGTCTGCACGTATTCCCAAACAACCATCACCGGTCGGTTTGTGGGTATGAAAGGGGCAAACATCGACTCTGCGCAAGTCTCACTGTGCGACGGCACGATGGACACGACGTTTTGCAGTTTTCCGATTTCGAGTGACGGGTCGTTTGCTATTGTCACGCAAAGGGTGGGGACGTTGATGGCGCATTTCTCCTGTCCTGGATACAGACCGCTCAAAGTCGCTCTCCTGTTCGATAAACCGACGACGGACACTGTCGATGTGACGTTGAGTCCGACATCCAAACCCTTTGGGGAAGGGAACATCGTCTTTCACCGACCCATGTCTACACTTGCCAGGTTTGCACTTCTCCATAGGAAGTCGAGCGAGATATATGAGCGCATGGAAGAGGAGAAAGCCAATCGCCTTGCCGGCATCAAATCCGATCAAGAGTCCGATTCGTACTGGTATGCTGAAACGGGAAGGGTGGAGAGTGCACTGAAGAGTGAAACGGAACCTCTCCTCCGACAGGAGTTGATTATGCAATACCTGGAGTTAGACGCCCTCAGACATCAGAACACTTCCAAAGATTCGATCAAGAAATGGGTGCCGGAAATACCGCCAGAATCTCCTGCGTGGGTATACCATTTTAATTTGTGCGTCATTGCGGGGCTATTTTCCTATCATCCCGACAGCCTCCAATACGTTGGTGAGATCATTACATTAACTCCGGACCGATGGTTTCGAGCAATGTTGCTCTATGAAAGAGCCCATTGGGCCAGAGTATATGAAGATGAAAGGAAAGTCGAGGTTTGTCTTGCCGAGCTCATCAATCGCTATCCCGACACGAAATATGCGAGAATGGCTCAGGTCACTGAGACGATAAAGGTCGGCAACGCGGTGCCTTCCTTCAGCGTGCGGTCAGCCGATGACTCTTTGACATACTATACATCCAAAAACATGCTGGGGAAAATGTATCTCATTGATTTCTGGCGTACCACCTGTGAGTCATGTGTTGACGAAATGAAGTACCTTCACAATGCCTATAAGAGGTTTTCAAAGCTGGGGGTCACGTTCCTGAGCATATCAACACTTGACACAAAGGAAGAGCTAGCCAAGTTTCGAAAGGACCAATGGTCAATGCCTTGGCTCCATGCGCTCGAGGTCGAACAACCAGATCGTTCCATCTCCACAGATTTCGGACAATGGGGTGTNNAGTTCTCAGTGCTCGTTGATACGAGTGGAACGATTGTAGCGTCGGGCTGGGATCTCCTCGGTAATAGGCTTGAGGGAACGATTGAGAAGTTTGTGGGGAAGAAGTGAGGGAGCAAACACCCAATTGAAGCATTCGGGTACCATTCTCGCTCCCTCATCACCTTTGGTTGCGGCTGTCGCGAACGATGATGTTATCTCCGCATGCACTTGTCAGATATCAACACCCCTCACTTATACGTGCTCTTGACCAGCAATGCGTTACACAGAGTCTGCAGACCCTTGTCCTGACAGGTTGCAGCCACGTCTTTGATGACGCTGTCTCCGCCATCCGAATGAAGCTCATCGAGCGCGAGCGCCACGAGGTGTCGCACGATGGGATCAGCCTTTTCATCCTTGAGTTTTGCTTCCAGGGGCGCAAGCGATTGTTCAAAGGGGTACTTGGGGAACATCTGCTCCAATTCACGCAGGGTCTGCACGGCCTGAGCTTGTGCAGCCGCATTTCCGCTATCAAGAGTCTTGAGAATGTTCAATTCATATTGTGCCAGATGACTTGCCATGGAACTCGTTGGCTTATGCTGTGATTCGAGGCGCGTGGTTGAAGGCGCGTCCTGTGCCTGCACTGCGATCGTGAACACGATGAAGGCCGTTGCCAATGCAAAGAACTTGATCCTCATGAGCTTGCCTAGGGGATAGTGAAAGAAAACTGTGGGTTAGGATTTTTTTGGGGATATATACAGTCGTGGACGTTTTTCAATCTAGGAGGGTCCCTCATTCGGATGGCGCATTGCGCAGGAAAACGTCGTGCTGATGGGGAAGAAACGCTGGGGAAAGAGTTGGCCGATCGGCTGCTGTGCCAAAGAGAGCGCACAATCATAATGGTCACTTGTGCCTCGATTCTTCCTCGTCTCCGATGCGCGGGGTCTGCGCAAGTGGCTTCATGGTCATCATCTGAAAGAACAGGTGGTATAGTCTCTGCTCCGANNGCCCAGGGACATCACGCGCCCGCCATTCTTCGCTACCCCCGGTGAAATACGGTTGGCGGCAATGGTGACAGTCACTGACATGTCGGTGACTGTAGCACGACAGTCGAAGAACTCTCCTGTCCGCCATTCTTTTTGACCGCCATGCTTACCTATCCGCCNNCAGCGACTGTCGCGCGACTGTCGTAGGGTATTCCCTCTCCCTAGCTCTTTTTCGAGCCGAATTTGAGCTTGTTTCGCTGATTCCTTGGCATTGTCTTCATGGATTGACGGTGTTCAGAATATGCCTATGTTCATTATTAGTGAATTCAATGCATAAATGGACAAAACAGGCGAATGTGATAGTAATTATTTGTTATCCTGAATTGGCCACTTGACAAATGTTCACTTTTTATGTACGTTCAATAGTAATGAACACTCTTATGTACTGTACAAGGAGTGCACAGTGGCACGAAGAGCCGATGAGCGGGAAATCCTGGAAAACGCCTTAGCCGCGTTCCGCCGAACCACAGGGTTCGAGGCAAATATCGAACCCGAACGGGAATATCCGGACAAACTTCCCCGGGATGAAATGACCCGGCGAGACGCTGTGATATTCATACTCCGCGCCGGGAAGGAATGGAGGTTTGATGTGAAGGTCAAACCCTGGCCCACTGCGACCACACCCGCACTCTTAGCGGAGAAATTCAGGGGAAACAGAAAATGGATCCTGGTGACGAGACATGTCCATCAGGCATTGGCAGATCAAATGCGCGCTCAGAAGATCCAATTTATGGACGCCTGTGGCAATGTCTATATTGAGACCAGAGACCTTTTTGTGTTTGTGAAAGGACAAAAGCCTGACGGGCCGAAAGCAACGGCCGGGATGGGACGCCCGTTCAGGCCTGCCGGCATGCAAGTGATATTTGCGCTTCTCTGCAACCCGGGTCTCGAACAGAAGAACTATCGCGCGATCGCAGGCGCCGCGAAAACGGCCCTGGGAACCATTGATGCGACAATGCGGGAATTGCGGCACATGGGGCATCTCCTTGAAATGGGAAAAGCCGGCCGCCGCATCGTCAAACGCGAAGCACTCTTCGAACAATGGGTCACCGCGTACCCTCAGCAGCTGCGACCAAAACAATTTGTCGGGCGATATGCCACAGAGGATCCGAATTGGTGGCGCACTGCAGAGTTGAACGACCTTAATGCCGAGTGGGGAGGAGAAACAGCTGCGGCAATCCAAACAGGATATCTTCATCCGGAAATTGCCACGGTTTACATTGAGAAAAATCTGAATGATCTCGTCCTGCGTTTCAGACTGAGGAACGACCCAAACGGCAAAATTGAACTCTTCAAAAAATTCTGGCACTTTCAACAAGCGGAACAAAAGAGGCACACCGTGCCTCTTCCTTTGATCTATGCAGATCTCCTTGCCACGGGAAATGACAGAAATATTCAAGCAGCCAAAGACCTCCGAGTGAAGACTCTTGATCGATATCTCAAATAAGATCGAACCTTCGACCGTTGCTGTTGTTAAGGCTATCGACCTTGCGGCTCGGAATCTGGGAATTCCCTTCTTTGTTGTTGGAGCCACAGCGCGCGACATGCTGCTTCGTGACGCCTTTCATCTTTCCCCTCGTCGGGCGACACACGATATCGACATCGCGATACGTGTTGCAGACTGGAATGAATACAATACTCTAACAAACAGTCTGGTCGCATCGGGAGCTTTCAAGCACACGGCAATGGCACACAGGCTTCTCTTCAACGAAAACGAGCCTGTTGATATCATGCCGTTTGGACCGATCGCCGGGGAAAAGCGATCTATTGCCTGGCCTCCATCGGAAGACATGGTCATGGGAGTCCTCGGGTTTGAAGAGGCATTTCGTTCAGCAAATCCCGTAACAGTCCGACGAACGCCCCGCCTCGACATTCCGGTTGCCACGCTTGCCGGCCTGGCCCTCATGAAGCTGATCTCGTGGGACGAGACATATCCCGAGAGGGGAAAAGACGGGGAGGACTTCTACTATATTATCGAGAGTTATGCGGACGCGGGGAACAGCGACAGGATCTTCCACGAAGCTTCGGATCTCTTGAATACAGAAGCCTTTGATCTGACGCGCGCCGGCGCACGGTTGCTGGGGCGGGATATGAAACAGCTGGCGGAAATGGACGCCTTTCAGCNNAATCCTCTCGCGCGAATCTGACCCGGCGGGCTCGCTGCGGCTGATCACGGATATCATCGGAACGAACATCACTCTGCAGGAGAGATTCGACGAAGTTTTGGGGTTGATGAGGAGTGTGCGGGAGGGGATTATGGATTGATGGAATGGAATTTGATTATGCACTGCCTGATCGGCGACGCCACAAGAGCAGTCTAATTCTATAGATTTATTAAACGCAAACTATTTCCTCCTCATCTCAAATCATGAACACAACCATCTTTCGAAAATTCATCAAGGCGTTAGGAAACACCCCGAACCTCCTGCGCGGCTACAACCTCTATGTCAATCCGGACAAACTCCGGCTCATCGAGCATGTCTTTGCCCACGTGATTCCGCAGGCCCATTCGTTTGCAGACCTCGGCGGGGTTTGGAATGTGAATGCGGCATACACACGCCACTCGCTAAAGCAACCCGAGGTTACGCAAGGGTTGCTGGTTGATACAAACTATCCTCAAGGACTGCTGGAAAACCTCCGTAAAGATTCTCGGTTGAAATGTGTGGTAGGGGATTTTTCGCTGGCGTCTACCGCCGAGACTATCGGTCCGGTGGATGTCGTGTATTTCTTCGACGTGCTGCTTCATCAGGCACAACCAGATTGGGACGAAGTTCTCGCGCTGTATGCAAAAACCACTTCCTGTATAGTGATCTACAATCAGCAATTTGTCCGGGGGGATAAAACCGTGAGGCTCACGGATCTGCCGTTTGAGGAATATATCGCCCTGACCTCCGGGCACAGGTACGAGTTTCACAAGTATGTGTTTGAACACAAAGACGAAATGCATCCAGAATACAACAAGCGCTGGGGTGATATCCACAACATCACTCAATGGGGGATTACCGACGCTACTCTCCGCTCAACGATGGCGCGTCTCGGATTATCGGAAGTGTACTACGCGAACCATGGAAGGTTCCTGGACCTGCCGGCATTTGAAAACCATGCCTTCATTTTCGTGAAGAATGGTCTTGCGCATCGCAAGGAATAGTGACATTCCTCCGGTCGAGTCTCAAAAATCTGGGCGGGGTTGCATCATGCTGCACAGTCCATGCTCCTAGTTGGCTTCCGACCAGTCCTTTGTGTGCAAAACCTGATCATGGTTTCTTCATACTTCATACTACATACTACTTACTCCCAGCCTCACATCAGCCTACTCCCAGCCTCACCCCTGCCTACTCCAGGTCTCTCCCTGTCTTTGTCGACGGTACACTGTCCACTGTTCACTGTCAACCGTTCCCTTGCGTCTCACTTCTTTCTATCATAAATTCACAGGGAAATTATCGCAACGTTTCAACCAAAAGGAAGAGTCATGGATCATTCGATGAAGCATCGTCAGGAATACTTGTCAGGCAAACGGGTCCTTCCCAAGCCGGTGTCAAGCGACATCGCAAGCGTGATTGACAATATGGACGCCTACAACGGCGGAAGACTACGCGCAGCCTGCCAGTTGATGCGGGACAAGTACTCGCAGGAGGATGTGACCATCGTATTGAGTATCGCCGGCTCCCTGACTCCGGCCGGCCTCGGGCCGTCCACGATCATCCCCCTCATGAACCATGGCTTCGTGGACTGGTTGGTTGCCACCGGTGCCAACATGTACCATGACCTCCACTTTGCCTTCAATATGCCGCTCTTCCGGGGCAGCCACACGGTCAACGACGCCGACCTGCGCGACAAGGGGGTTACCCGAATCTATGACATCTTGTTCGACTATCAGGATGTCTTGATGGCCACCGACAAGATCCTGCGGAAGATCATGCTACGGCCTGAATTCCAGCATGAGATGGGGACGCGTGAGTATTATCATCACCTCGGCAAGGTGATTAATGAATATGAACAGAAGAATGGTATAGGCGAAGTGAGCGTCCTCGCCGCGGCATACCGCAACGGGATTCCGGTTTTCACCTCCTCCCCGGGCGATTCTACGATCGGCATGAACGTCGCAGGTCTTGAACTCCTTGCGGAAGCGGCCGGACTCAAGGATCATTTCAAGCTGAAGATCAATCCGAGCATCGACGTCAACGACTCCACTGCCATTATTCTCAACGCCAAGAAATACGAGAATGGCAAGACCGGAGTCCTTCTTATTGGCGGTGGCAGTCCGAAGAACTTTCTCCTCCAAACCGAGCCGCAGATTCAGGAAGTGCTGATGATCCCCGAAGCCGGCCAGGATTATGATATCAATATTACCGATGCCCGTCCCGACACCGGCGGACTCTCCGGCGCGCCGCCGAGCGAGGCGGTGAGCTGGGGCAAAATCGACCCGACCAAGCTGGAAGAAACCGTGACTGCCTATATTGACGTCACCGTTGCGTTCCCGCTCTTGACTGCGTATGTCCGTCAGACCACCAAACCGAAGAAGCTGAAACGACTCTACGATCGCGGCGAGGAACTGCGCAAGAAGCTCATCAAATCGTACCTTGAGAACAACAAAGAAATCGATGAGCTGAAGGGAATGATGAAAGTGTTGTAGTCAGGGAGACAGCAAAGACGCTGGAGTAGGAAGTAGGGAGTATGCAGTATGAAGAACGCAGTGCAGTGATTTAGCTTAGGTCATGGAGCGGACGGTGATTGATAAAGAAGAACTCATGAGGATGGTGCAGCAGCACGGCTCGCCGCTGTGTCTTGTCGACCACGACAAGATTCGGGAGAACTATCGGGCGTTCAAGAAACACCTTCCCCGAGTGCAATGCTACTATGCAGTGAAAGCCAACTCCACGCAACAGATTATCGAAACGCTGTTCGAGGAAGGCTCCAGCTTCGATGTTGCCTCATACAACGAGTTCATGCAGGTGTATCAATACATCAAACATTTCGATCGGCAGGAAAAGAAACACTTCGTGTGGGACAAGATCATTTTCTCGAATACGATCAAGGACCGCACGACGCTCGGCAAAATTCGGCAGTATAAACCCCTGGTCACTTTTGACAATAGCGCCGAACTCACGAAGATCAAACACTACTGCGACACCGCAGGGTTGGTGCTTCGTTTGAAGGTGCCCGACACGGGTTCACAGGTGGAAATGAGTTCCAAGTTCGGGGCTGAACCGGGCGATGCCCAGCAATTGATCCAACAGGCGTTCGACATGGGATTAAGGGTGGAAGGGATCAGTTTTCATATACCAAGCCAGTGCACCAACATCGACAATTACACTACGGCGCTCGCGATCACCTCAACCATTCTTCATGAGGCGCGCACCAAAGGGTTCCATCTCAATATTGTCGATATCGGCGGTGGATTCCCGGTTCCCTACGATCCGGATGTGCTCAGCTTTGAGAAGCTGGCAACGGTCCTCAATTCTGAGTTCAAGCGGCTGTTTCCGGACGACATCGAGATCCTTGCCGAGCCCGGCCGCTTCATTGTCGCGACTGCTGCAACGCTGGTTGCAGAAATCATCGGGAAGGCACGTCGCGACGGGAAAGTGTTTTATCACATCAACGACGGTGTGTATCACAGCTTTTCAGGAGTCGTGTACGACCACTGGATTCCGAACTTCCATGCATTCAAAGGAGGGGAATCCGAAATCTGCGCAGTGGTAGGCCCGACGTGTGACAGCTTCGACAAGATCTCCCTCTCCGTTGAACTCCCATGGAATCTCGAGGTGGGGGATTTCCTGTACACCGAAAATATTGGAGCGTATAGCACCGCCTCGTCAACGAAATTCAACGGGTTCGATGGGGCGAAGATTCTCAACAAGAATGCTGCTGCGAAGGGCGACTGACTGATTGACCGTTGCAGTGAAGGAACACGAAAAAGGGCAGCTCGATTGCGCGCTGCCCTTTTGAGTTCATGCCGTTGGTCAAACCGGCTGAAGAAGATCCGTCGATTCCTGTTCGCCCCAACACACCCTTCCGACTATTTGTCCTCAGGTTTCGCCACTTCATCATCCGTCAACGCGTACAAAACAACACTCAGGTCCTGCAGTCTGTCACGGACATTGCGCAGACTTTTCGCCACATGCTGTTGTTGTTCAGGCGTCATGGTTCCCGCTTCAGCTGCCTTCGAAACTACATCGAGTGATTCGGCCGACCGATCAACCATCGAT